>JBKPKU010000085.1:0-8604 GCA_046731295.1 Actinomycetota bacterium | reverse complement strand
GGATCCCCGAGCGGCGCGTCGACGAGGTCCTGGAGCTGGTCGGCCTGGAGGCGGCGGCCCGGCGAGGCGCCGGGACGTACTCGCTCGGCATGCGCCAGCGGCTCGGGCTCGGCGCGGCGCTGCTGGGCGAGCCCCGGATCCTGATCCTGGACGAGCCGGCCAACGGCCTGGACCCGCAGGGGATCCGGTGGCTCCGCGACTTCCTGCGGGGCTTCGCCGCCCAGGCAACGCCGTGCTCGTGTCGAGTCACGTGCTCACGGAGATGGCCCAGCTCTCAGACGAGGCGATCGTGATCAACCGCGGCCGGCTGATCCGGCAGGCGTCGCTGTCCGAGCTGACGAGCGACTCCCGCGAGCTCGTCGTGGTCACGCCCGAGGCCGGCCGGCTGGCGGCCGCCCTGTCCGAACGCGGGCTCGGCGTCGTGGCCACCGACGGCGGCAAGCTGCACGTGTCCGGGGCGGACGCCGCAAGCGTCGGGATGATCGCGTTCGAGACCCGCGTCCCGGTGCTCGGGCTGGCGGAGAAGCAGAGCAGCCTCGAGGACGCGTTCCTCGAGCTCACGGAGGAGGACGCACGATGAGGAACCAGATCGCGTCGGAGGTCCGCAAGCTGGCGACCACCCGGAGCCTCTACGCGATGGCGGCTGGGCTGATGGTGATCGTCGGGATCGGGGTGGTGGCGACCACGACGGACGCGGAGCCGGGCACCAGCCTGCTCGTGCCGCTCGAGCACCAGGTGTTCTTCAACGTGTCGCTGACGATCGCGCCGCTGTTCGGGCTGCTGCTCGGCCTGCGCTCGTTCACCGACGAGTTCCGCTACGGCTCGATCGTGCCGACGCTGCTCGCGAGCCCGGTCCGCCGCCGGGTGCTCGGCGCCAAGCTGGTCGCGACCGCCGGCGGCGGCATCGTGCTCTCGCTGGCCGCGGTGGCGATCTCGCTCGCGGTCGGCGTGCCGATCCTGGTCGTCAAAGGCATCGAGGTGACGTGGTCGACCGGCGCGCTGGCGGTGGTGGTCGGGCGTCTGCTGGGCGCGACCGTGCTCTGGACCGCGATCGGGGTGGGGCTCGGACTGGCGGTCAAGCACCAGGTGGCCGCGATCGCGGGGACGCTGGTCTGGCTCCTCGCGGCCGAGGGCATCCTGTCCGGCCTGATCCCGAGCGTCGCGAAGTGCTTCCCCGGCGCGGCCGGCTTCGCGCTCGTCGGGATCAACCCGGCCGAGCTGCTGACGCCGGCCCTCGGTGCCCTGCTGTTAGGGACCTACGCGATGGTTGCGGTCGTCGCGGGTGGCGTTCTGATGCGGCGACGGGACATCACGTAGGGAAGTGCGCTGGCCCGACGGTCCCGGCCAGCGGGCTGTCGAGCCCTGCGCGTAGCCAGCCACGAGCCCGTGTCGTACACGAGCCGCGGTGGCGCGGACCATGTGTGGTCTACGTGGAACACAATCAGCGGATGGAGAGGGTGCCGAAGGCTCCAGGGTTGCATCTCGGTAGTGAGCGACGGCGCCGAGACGCGGGCCTCCCGGTTGGATGCCCGGATCGCGACGGTGGTGCCCTCCTCGCCAACGTGGTTTCCTCATCATGCGTCGCCGCCGCGCCGGCGAGGATGACCTGTAGAGGAACGCCGAGCACGAGGAGATACGGGAAGACCGGGTGGGCACGCGCCGCTACATCGCGAGCAAGGTGCTGCAGGCGATGCTCACCCTTGCCTTCGTCATGGTCTTCAACTTCTTCCTGTTCCGGGTCATCCCGGGCGATCCCGCAGCGCTGCTGCTTCGCGGCACGAGCGCCTTCAACCCGGAGAACGTCGAGCGGGTGACGCACGAGCTCGGCCTGGACCGGCCCTTGCCCCAACAGTTTCTCATCTATGCGCAGGACACGCTCACGCTGAATTTCGGGGATTCGTTCTTCCTCCGTGGCCAGGACGTGAAGCAGGTGATCAGCGAGCGCATCTGGCCCACGCTGCTTCTGGTAGCGACCTCCACCCTTGCCTCCGCCGCGCTGGGCCTGCTGATCGGCATCTACAGCGGATGGCGGCGCGGGAGCAAGTTCGACGTGGGGTCGCAGGGGTTCACCTTGTTCGTCTACTCGATGCCGGAGTTCTGGTTCGGGATCCTGGTGTTGATGGCCTTCGCCGGCGGGGTGGGGCCGTTTCCCTCGGTGTTCCCGGCCGGGGGGTACTCGACGCCGGGTGCGGATCTCACGGGGTTCGCGCACGTGGCCGACGTCCTGAACCACCTCGCATTGCCCTGGTTCGTCCTGGTCGTGGCCTACATGGGCTCGTACTCGCTGATCATGCGCAACTCCTTGATCGACGTGATGAACGACGACTTCGTCATGACGGCCCGGGCAAAAGGGGTCCGTGAGAAGCAGATCCTGTGGCGCCACGTCGTGCCGAACGCGCTCCTGCCGACGTTCACGGTGGTGCTGCTCTCGCTCGGTTTCATCTTCGGCGGGGCCATCACGATCGAGTACGTGTTCTCCTACCCGGGCCTGGGCCTGCTCACGGTGCAGGCGATCGACTCGAAGGACTTCCCGCTCCTACAGGGGCTGTTCCTGCTGTTCTCCGCGGCGGTCATCATCGCCAACCTGATCGCGGACATCCTGTACTCGCAGCTCGATCCCCGGGTGAGGGCGGGCTGATGCGGAAGGCTCGGCGGCGCACGAGCCTGCATGCGCCGGTGGCCGGGAGCAGCGCCACGACCGCCCCGATGCCCACGCGCACGGGACCGACGCGACCCATGCCGCCTCCCGACCCGATGATCTGCCTCCGCGGAGCATCCCCCACCCGATTCTGACCAATTGGGTTCAGCCGTGCAGTCTGGCGAGGCTACGTGGAGCCCTCGATCTTGCGCCTGAGGCTCTCCATCCGCTTGCGGCCCTGGGGCTTGCCCGGCAGGGCGAAGACCGGGGGCGCGACCTGCAGCCCAGCCCTTAACGCGGATGCCTGGGCGATCATCATCAGCTCAACGAGGGCCCAGCCCCTCTTCCGCGGATGGATCCGCAGCCTGAGGAATCCCGGTCTCCGACTCGCATATGCGGCGATCAGGACCCCTTCGTGTACCAGACGTCGCCGCAGCAGTACAGCGATGAGCCGTCGGCCTCGCCCCAGATCACATGGGCGATGCCCGTGGAGGCGACCGCGATCCCGAAGTAGTCGCCGTCGGTGAATGTGTAGCCGTCCGGGCTCTTGTACGGAGCCCCGGACCCGAGGTTCGAGAGCCGAACCTGCGACCCCCAAGTGCTCCCGCCATCCGTGCTTTCCGCGTACCAGGTGTTGAACCTGCCTGTCCGGTCGTCCTGCCAGGCGAGGCGGAAGTCACCTGGGGTAGGGCCGCTGTCGATCTGGGGCACGCTGCTGTCGCCCGCGGCATTCACCAGCGTCCTGGTGGACCATTGGACCCCGTCGTCCGAAGTCTGTACGTAGAGGGACTTCGGCAGGTTCGAGACGTCGCTAAACGTGTAGGCAAAGACCAGGTGGCCGGTTGCATCGATTGCGATCGAGCCCGTCGCGGCGAAGTAGTCCGGGTAGCAGCCCGGAACCGGACAGGGGGGTGGCTGGGCGGCGTCCCCGAAGGAGGTGAGCGTGGGGTTTGCGCATGACAGCGTCGTCGACGGCGAGCACCGCAGCAGGGCGACCCGCACTGGCCCGTCGAAGTCATGACCGTGTCCCGACAGGCTACTTTCGCCGTCGAGGGCGAAGTAGACGTCACCGTTCGGGGCGTACGCCCCTCCGTTCGCGTACCACCACAGGTGGTCCTCGTTCACCTTCTGGGGTGGGAGGAACGAGCGACCGTAGTCGTGGGAGGCCACCACCATGTTGTCGAACTTGTGGTTGAACGCGACGTAGACGTCCCGACCCGACGGGGAGATCACCAGGATCGGCTTGTCCATGTAGGTAAGTCCGCCGTTCATCGTGAGCGGAAGGCTCCAGGTATCGCCGCCGTCGCGGGACGTGAACAGCTGCACGCCGGGGTCGTACTGGTCCATGAACGCTACGTAGATCGTCCCGCAGCTGCATCGGGCGTTTGTGTCGTTCGCCACCCGGATTTGGGGGTCGAATTGCCAGCCGATCGTCTTGCAAGCGGCCACGCAGACGAAGGATTCCGGGCCGAAGCTCGACCCGCCGTTGGTGGAGCGCCGAAACAGGATGCTGGTGCCGGGGCAGCTCCCTTTGCAGGCGGGGGCGTTGATGCCCGTGATCAGCTGGTAGACACGGTTCGGGTGGTTCGGGTCCACCGCCACCGTGGGCTCCCAGTTACTCTGGTGCTTCGGGTTGATGTCGTACCGGGCGGGGCGCTCGTCGTCGAAGCCAACCAGGCCCCAAGCTGGGACGGCGGCTAGGACGACGATCGCGAGCGATGCCGCGAACGCCGCCAGGGGTCTTGGTCGCGTGCCCACCGGAGACCTCCTTCGCCACAATTCTGTCCCTAGTCGACATCGAGAAAGCTCTCGGAGTCAATTGGCTGACCGCCTGCTCGCCGCCGGTCCCCACGCCTCGTCATATCCCGGCGCCGGGCTGGGCAGGGACCCACGTAGCAGCGAACCGCGTGTCGTGGATCGAGTCGAACGAAGGGCGAGTCCCCCCGTCGTTCAGCGCCGGCCGATCTGGCCGCGGATCACGCGGCGCGTGAGGGAGAGCCGGATCGCGAGGCTCGCGCCCGAGGTAATGGCCACCGAAGCGAGGGCCACCGAGGGGCGCCCGAGGATGGCGAACACCGTCACGATGAGCAAGCGAGCATCTCTACCACCGAACACGAACCCGATAGAACGCTCGGGGGCAGGCGGGAGGCCAAGTGCCGTGATGCGATCCTTGGTGGCCATCGAGAGCATCGCGCCGGTCGTGGCGGCGACGGCCAGCCCAACGGCCACCGACGGATCTGTCCCGGCCTCGATCGCCCATAGCGCGAGCGCGCCGATCACACAAGCATCGGCGAGGCGGTCGAGGACACCGTCCAGGAGTGCTCCCCCCGGAGTCGCCCGGACCTGAAGCCTCGCGATCTCCCCGTCGACCCCGTCGAGGAGCGAACCCGCGTGAACGAGGAGCCCACCGGCGACTCCGGCGCCCATTGCGAGACTCCAAGCGCCCGCCAGCGTGACGAGGAAGGCGAGGAACGAGACGACATCGGGGTGCAAGGGCAGGTGTGCCAGGGCCATCGACAGGCGGGTGGAGACCGGTCGGTTGAAGTACCGGGCGACCGGGCCGTCGGCGTCTTTGGTCAGCGAGCGGCGGAGGCGTTCGGCGGCGCGGCGAAGGTCCGCCGGCGTGTCCACGTCCTGCCACCACGCGCCTTGGGGTAGAGGTAGGGCCTCGAGAGGATCGGTGCGGGCGAGCTCGGTCACCGCGCCGGCCAGGGAGTCGTCGCCTCGCGCCGCCGCGCGCCGTTGGGCTCCGAAGATCGCCACCGGCAGCAGGAAAGCACCGCAGTCGATCGAGGTGTCCTCGAACTCCTTTGAGAAGGCGATCGCGTGCTCCTCGTGCAAACGCACGCGGGTGCCCTCGGCCCATGCCTTGGGGTCCGGGGCGTGGTCCACCAGAACCCCGTAACCGCTCGCCGACAGCAGCGGCTCGAGTGCGCCTTCTCCGAAGACGTGGTCAGTGGTCACGAGCAGGAAGGACCCCTCTTCCGCCAGGTGAGGCTCGGCAGCGGCGAGCGATGCTCCATTACCCCGTTCCCAGTTCTCAGCGAACACGGCGCGAGCCCGACCTGGCGCGATTCGGTTCACGACTGTCGCTACGGGGCCGGCCTGGTAGCCGACAACGACGAAGACTCGCTCGATCCCCGCCGCAAGCAGGTTACGGATGGCGCGTCCGGCCAGAGTGAGGCCGCCGACACGGACGAGCGCCTTCGAGCCCCCGCCGGTCACGTCGGCAAGGCGTTCCGACCTTCCGGCTGCAAGGACGACGGCGACCCGGGGGCGGGAGGCGCTGGCTTCGCCCGCCTTAGCCGCAATCCTCGGCCCGGTCTGGGCGTATTCGGAGAGAGTGTCGGACATGCGCCCCCTTGCGGCCGTTACTACGACGACTCCGAAGCATCCTCGCGGCGGAGCACTCTGGCAACCAAGGGCATTCACGATACGCACTCCCCCGCCCCTGCTACCCCCTTGGGGGGGTCGGAGATCGTCGAGACGCTCGGCAGGGCTCGGCTGGCTGTTTAGAGCCTGCGCCATGTTTGCCACCTGCCGTCACCGCCGCGCGCGAGAGCCAGAGCGCGCGTCTTTGAGCTGCCCTTGCCTGGAGCCGACCTTGAGGGATGTAATCAGCGGGACAAGGCGAGTACAGGGAAGCTGGGAGCAGTTACACCATGCCTGCGAAGAAGGCCACGGCGAAGAAGGCCACGGCGAAGAAGGCCACGGCGAAGAAGGCCACGGCGAAGAAGGCCACGGCGAAGAAGGCCACGGCTCGAGCTTCGTCTCAGCCGAGGGCGACGCCTGCGCGTCGAGCCCGACGGGATGGCGACCCCGCGCCAGGCCGGTCGGGCGATCTGATCATCATCGACTCAACTCAGGTGGGTTCCCCGCCTCGCGAGGGCGAGGTTCTGGAAGTGATCCAAGCTGAGGCGAGCGTTAGCTATCGAGTTCGGTGGGCGGACGGGCACGAGACCTTGATCGCACCCAAGAGTGGGACTGCCCGCATCGTCCGGGCAGCGAAGAAGGGTTGAGCGGCAGCCCCCCTTCGATCGCTGATCCGCGCTGCATTGTTCGACCGCGAGGAGGACGGATCGTGGCACGAGTCGCAGAGCGATCGGGCGCACGGCGTTCGGACCGCCAAACGCGATCTGGTAAGCGCCAGTCGAATGCTTCGCCCGACCGAATGGCCACGACCCCGGATGCTCCACCGTTCTGCCTCGGTAAAACAACTACACGGCTTGCTGGTTCCACGCCCGGCCCGCGTTTGTCATCCCGCTCGGCAGGCCGTCACAGCGCCTGAGCGGGCGTTAGCGGCCTGCAACCTGGTACGGTCTGGTTCGAGGGCACAGATCGCGGTTCGCTACGAGCAGTTCCCTCACCGCCGGCCGTCACGCCGGCCGCCCGAAGGGCAGTTCCAAGGTCCGGACGGCGAAAGGAAGGAGGGATCGTAGTGGCAACTGGAACCGTGAAATGGTTCAGCTCGGAGAAGGGCTTCGGCTTCATCACCCCCGAGGACGGCAGCGCAGATGTGTTCGTGCACTTCAGCGCGATCTCGGGTGAGGGATACCGAAACCTCGAGGAGAACCAGAAGGTCGAGTACGACGTCACGCAGGGTCAAAAGGGCCCGCAGGCGGCGAACGTACGCGTCACCACCTGATCATCGCTCACGAACGTTGAAGGACCGGCGCACTGCTCCGGTCCTTCGTCGTTCTCGGCGGGAGACCGCCGAGCGAGGGAGTCGGCGGGAGGAATCGCGGAGTCTCGCTGTGCACGCTTCCGTCGATGTCGGTGGTGCGGTGGGCCGCAACCGACGAGGAGGAACCTAAAGACATCAGCGCCACGGCTTTTCGCGCGGCTGCGAGGAAGAATCCCGGCGAGGAGCCAGAACCCACTGCGTTTGGTGAAGCGCAGTTGCTTCGACGGTGTGTCTAGGATTCAAGACATCGGCGGAGTCGGCCTCATCTGAGCACTGTTGTCCCTCTCCGCGTCGTCACGGGACATTCGATGCTGTGGACCGTGTGTCTACGTGGAGCACATTCGGCGGATCGAGACCGCAGCTGACGGCGGTTCGCGGCTCAGATCCGAACGTTGCCGAGCCAGCTGCGGTAAAGGCCGGCGTAGGTCCCGCCGACCTCGACGAGCTCGGTGTGCGTCCCGCGCTCCACGATGCGCCCGGCGTCGAAGACGAAGATCTCGTTGGCCCCCTCGGCCGTGCTGAGGCGGTGGGCGATCGTGATCGTGGTGCGGCCCGCCGACAGGCGACGGAGCGCCTCGGAGATCCGTCGTTCGGTGGCGGGATCCACGGCGCTCGTGGCCTCGTCGAGGATCAGCACGCCCGGGTTGCCGATCTGCGCCCTCGCAAGGGAGACGAGCTGGCGCTCGCCGACCGAGAGCCACTCGCCCCGCTCGCCCACGCGCGTGTCGATGCCCGTGGGCAGCGACTCGACCCACTCGCCGAGGCCGAGATCGCGGAACGCGGCCGCGACCTCGCGATCGGTTGCGCCCTCGCGGCCCGCCCGGACGTTCTCGCGCACCGTGAGGTCGAACAGGAACCCGTCCTGCGCCACCATCCGTACCGCGCCCCTGCGCGACGCCGGCGCAACCTCGCGCAGGTCTGCGCCCTCGAGCTCGATCCGACCGCGCAGGGGATCCGCGAGCCGCGTGAGCAACCGGCAGAACGTGGTCTTCCCCGAGCCCGTCTCGCCAACGATCGCCACGTGCGCGCCCGCCGGCACCTCGAAAGACACGTCCCGGAGCACCACCGGCCCCTCGCCGTATCGATATGAGACGCCCTCGGCCCGCACGGCGAGCGCCCCCTGGCCCAGCCTCACCCCGGATGTCGGCTCTGCGATCTCGACCGGCAGCTCGAGCAGCGCGAGGATCTTGCGCCACCCCGCGATCGCCGTCTGGGTCTGCGCGTAGATCTCTGGCAGGTCGGTGAACGGGTGCAGGAACAGGTCGGCGAGGAACAGAAACGC
>JBKPKU010000084.1:0-15993 GCA_046731295.1 Actinomycetota bacterium | reverse complement strand
GCGGTGTTGCCGAATGTTGCTGATTGCCAGTATCAGTCATTCGGCTGACAGCACCGGGGGTATGGAAGCGAGCCGTTCACGCATCCATACTTCATTCGCCGAGAGGAGTGGCGGTCATGGCGACGTCCCTTACAAGGGATGAGCGACGAGTGCTGCAACTTCTCGTCTCGGGTAGAGGGAGCGAGGAAATCGCCGCCGCCCTCGACCTGCCACCACGGGTGGTGCGGGCCCACACGTACGCGCTCATCAAGGATGCTCGACGAACGGAAGCAAGTACGACCCAATCCCCATCCGCTAACCGCGTAGAGAGGCGCATATCCAGCCCGCGTGGCTCGCTCAAACGCGACCACTGGAACGCTCGACCACCGCCGCACGGCGAGCCGGCGATCTAACCCGCAGTCAGACGAAGGAGTTGATCTTCGACTCGAGGGCGAGCGCCTTCGCCTGTGGCATCGATCGCACAGCCCATCGCGCACCCCGAGGATTGGTACCTGCTCGACACATCCGTCACGCAGCCTATCTCGTGCCCTGCGGCAGGATGTCGCCTCTATCCGTCGCGGTGAGAGCGCAGAGACCGCAGAAACGAACCCGTAGAGCTGTCCCGGGGCCCGTGCTGCAGCTCGCGAGCTTACCCCGACGTCCCGCGCGCGCCACCTTGTCCTCCTCCAGGTGGACCAGCAGCTCGGCGAACCCACGAGTCTTCGGGTGGCCCCAGAAGATTCCGATCGCCTCGGCCCGGTCTAGATCGGGAGCATGAGGACGTGGAACAGCTCGGCGCGGGGAGCCAGCTCGAGCGCCTTCAGGGCCGCAAGGTGGTGGCTGCTGGCTGCTCTGCCCCACCTTCCGCCGAACTCGGTCGCCTTTCGGAGCATCACTCGCTCAGAACCTGCCACCGAGGAAGGAGCAATCGTCAGGAAAGTCCTCGAACCCGACGATGTTCGTCAGTTCGATGCTCGGCGACACGAATCCGTCGTCTCCATCTCCACCGTTGAAGCCGGTCTGGTCCAGGCGTTGAAATTCCGAGTCCTCGGTATTGCAGGCACCGTCGTTCCCAATGCCGAGGCTCACATCCACCGCGTCGCGGAAGACGGCATGGTGAAACTCCAAGAGGTCGTTACCACCGCCGCCCACGAACGCGAACGTGCCCGCGAAGTCCGGCCTGACGAACTGGTTCACGCTGAGCACGCCGTCGATGAAGACGATGTCGCTTCCACCGCCGGTGCCGATACGTGTTAGATCCGGTGCGGTGACTTGCAAGAGCTCGATTGTGTCATCCCCGGACCCCGTACTGATCTTCAGGTCGTCCGGAATGGCGAAGTTGGTACCCGGCAATTCGACCCGGACGAAATCGTCGCCGCTTTGCATCCTGATATCGAGGTCATCGGTGACGCCCTCCGGGATGAAGACATGCGGCTGTCCGTTGACGGTGGTGCCCGCCCGCCCGGCCACGCCGGTCTCCGTGATGATGATGTTGTTGTTGGCGCCGTCACCCTGAATGAGTAGGTCGCCATCCTGCACGCTCACCTGCACGTTCCCCGCTGCCTCGGCCCATGGCGCCCATGCCAGGATCATGACCGCTGCGGAAGCGAGGACGCCCATCGAACGGAAGACAGCCCGAGCGTTCAGCTCTGTCTTCATGACCTTGCCTCCCACCATGCATAGAGGACTGCCGCTCTTCGGGTTGTCTATCGAGTCCACGCCGGCCGACGGAACGCGACCACCGGGGGCGGTCTCGGCTCGCCGTGCAGCGCGGGGAACCGGTGACCCCAATGCCCACGGTCCGACAATGCTGATGCCCGAGGTTTTCCCTCGGGCCTTGAGTTGAGCGATCTGGGACGCCGGGGTGACTCCCGTAGGGGGTGAGTCCAAGGGAGAAGCAGGCTTGCTGTGTCCATGCAGCTATCCGTGCGGCCTCGGTGCCCCAGATCGCAAACCGGATCGTGGCGGACGAACTCGCGCCAGGCATCAGGCGATGTCTGTAGTTCGGATACGTCAAGGGAAGGACAGTCCGGGCTTACGGAGGACGGGCAGGTCTATGGTCCGCAAGCCGGAAAGTGAAGAGGCCTCCCCGAGGTCAGTCTCCCGCAGCATGCCGACGAGTACCGCTCGGAGCGTCCGGTCCTCCTCGCAGTCGATCAGCAACTCGGCGGAGTTGCGGCTCTGCGGTAGCTCCAGAACTCGCCGATCCGTTCGGCCCGCTCGAGGTCGGGCAGCATGAGGACGTGGAGCAGCTCGGCGCGGAGAGCTGGCCCGAGCGCGTCGAGCCGTTCCGCAGCGGCTGCTCGAGCTCATCGGGGCGCATACCGGTCTATCCGATGATCGCAACCGCTGCCACGACGAGCGTTGCGACTACGAGTCCCCAGGTTGCCCATACAAGGTTGTGGGTCTGTCGTTCCTGGCTTCTTGCGGTGTCGTGCGCGACCTGGACCAGTCGCTCCTGGTTCTGGACGGTGTCGTAGGCGATACGGGCTTGCAGCCTGGCAATCTTCGTTTGCGCCAATGTGTACCGGACCATGGGCTCTTTATGTGGGTTGCGTATGTCCTTGACGATCTCATCAAGCGCGTTTTCGACTTCGTCCTCGTCCACTGGTCCACCCCCTATCGAACCAACCAACTCACCGAGTTCCTGGGTAGCACCTGGGTAGCAGAACACCCGCAACATAAGGGAAGGGTGCACATGGTGGAGTACCGCTGACCTGCGACTTCCGAGTTTCCGCGGTAGACCGATATGCCCCGCGACAGTTTGGGAACAGGAGGGCGGGCGGTTCCGAATCCGCCCGCCCCGACCGAACGCTGCCGGTATCAGGCGGCTCGAGCGAGCTGATGCCGGGATCCATCAGGCCGAGCAGGCACTCGTCGCCGGTCGTCTCCGCTGGGCTCAGACGGTCAGAGCCCTGGGCATCTCAGCGGTGGCTCGGCACCTTCACGTCACGCCCCAAGCGGTGAGCGACCGGGTCCGGGCCGTAGAAGCTGCTGCAGCGGGTAGTTAGCAATCCGTTAGCACCGGGCCCTCAAAAGGGGCTCTGACCTGCGAGCTCCACCTGACCTGAAGTCAAGGGGGCGTTGGTTCGGCCCCGGGCCCGCCCCTACGATGGGCGCCGTGGCGAATCGGTACGACGCGGTCATCATCGGCGGCGGTCACAACGGCCTGACGGCCGCGGCCTATCTGGCCCGCGCGGGCAGGAAGGTCCTCGTGCTCGAGCGCCGGCACGTGCTGGGGGGCGCGGCCGTCACCGAGGAGGTCTTCCCCGGCTTCCGCTTCAGCGAGTTCTCCTACGTGGTCTCGTTGCTGCGGCCCGAGATCATCCGCGAGCTGGACCTGCCGCGGCACGGGCTGGAGATCCTCCCGCTGGACGGGACCATCACGCCCCTGGAGGACGATGCCCTATGGCGTGTGAACGATCACGGCAAGACCATCCGCGAGCTCCGCCGCTGGTCCAAGCGCGACGCGGAGGCCTACGAGGAGTACGGGCTCCTGATGGCCGACATGGCCCGGTTCATCAAGCCGATCCTTTCGCTCGTGCCGCCGGATCCAGGCGCGTTCAATCCCTTCGACTGGATGCCGATCGTCGGCCTGGCCAGGACCTTCCGGGACCTGCCCGAGCGGCTCCAGTCGACGTTCGTCCAGCTGATGACGATGAGCGCGACCGAGTTCCTGCAGCAGTGGTTCGAGACCGATCCGCTGATCGCCACGATGTCGGCGTCCGGGATCATCGGCACGTTCCAGGGCGTCCGCTCGCCCGGCACGGCGTATGTGCTGCTCCACCATTACATGGGCGAGATCGACGGGGCGTTCCGCGCGTGGGGGATCCCGCGCGGGGGCACGGGCGGGATCTCCGAGGCGATCGCCTCGGCCGCGCGTTCCCTCGGCGCCGAGATCCGCACCGAGGCGCCGGTCGCACGGATCGACGTCGCGAACGGCCGGGCGAGGGGCGTCGTGCTCGAGTCCGGCGAGGAGATCGCGGCCCGGGCCGTGATGTCGAGCGTGGACTCGCACGTCACGTTCCTGTCGCTCATCGACCCCTCGAACCTCGAGCCGTCGTTCCTGGAGGAGGTGCGGCGCTACAAGTTCCGGGGTTCGAGCGCCAAGGTGAACCTCGCGCTGGACGGGCTGCCCGAGCTCGCGTGCAAGCCCGGCGTGGGCGAGTGGCTCCGCGGCGCGATCAGCTTCTCGCCGAGCGTGGAGTACATGGAGCGCGCCTACGACGACGCGAAGTACGGACGGTTCTCGGCGCGGCCCTACATCGACTGCATCATCCCGACGCTGGTGGACCCATCGATGGCGCCGCCCGGCAAGCACGTGATGTCCTGCTTCGTGCAGTACGCGCCCTACCACCTGGCCGACGGGGGCGCGTGGGACGACGCGATGCGCGACGCGCTCGGGCAGACCGTGATCGACACGCTCGAGGAGCGCTTCCCGAAGATCCGCGACCTGATCTTGCACGCGCAGGTGCTGACGCCGCTCGACATCGAGCGCATCACCGGCCTGACCGAGGGCAACATCTTCCAGGGCGAACTCTCGCTCGAGCAGCTGTTCTTCAACCGGCCCGTCCCCGGGTGGGCCCGGTACCGGACGCCGATCAGGGGCCTGTGGATGTGCGGCTCGGCCACCCATCCGGGTGGCGGGATCATGGGCGCGCCCGGCCGGATCGCCGCGCTCGAGCTGCTCGGGTCGCGCGCCGCGAAGGCCGCCCCGTGACGTCGCGGTACGACGCGGTCGTCGTGGGCGCCGGCCACAACGGGCTGGCGACCGCCGCGTACCTCGCGAAGGCCGGCCGGCAGGTCCTGGTCCTCGAACGGCGGGACCGCGTGGGCGGCATCCTCGACACGATCGAGATCGCGCCCGGCGTTCGAGCCCCCGGGATCGTGCACACGGTGGGCCGCCTCCGGCGGTCGGTGGCCACCGACCTCGGGCTCGTCGGGCACGGCCTGGTGACCACGGAGCCGGACGTTCGGGTGTTCGCCCCGCAGCCGGACGGACCGGCCCTGACGCTGTGGGCCGACCCGGGGCGCACCGCCGCCGAGCTTCGCGAGCGCTCGGCCGCCGACGGTGAGGCCTATCCCGAGTTCGACCGCAAGCTCCGCTCGCTCGCGTCGTTCCTGTCGTATCTGCATGCGATCACGCCGCCGGACGTGAAGGAGCCCTCGCTCGCCGACGCCCTGAACGGGCTCAAGCTGGGCAACGCGTTCCGACGCCTGGGCAGGAAGCCGGGCCGGGAGGCCACGCGCGCGCTCCCGATGGCGATCGCCGACTACGTGGCGGAGGCGTTCGAGACCGATGCGATCCGGGGCGCGATCGCGGCCAGAGCCGTGCAGTACACGGCGATGGGGCCGTGGTCGGCCGGCACGACGGCCGTGCTGCTGGCGGACTCCGCCGGCAACGACGGCGGCGCCGCCGGGCAGTCGTCGATCGCGCAGGGCGGCCCCGGCGCCCTGGCCGAGGCGCTGGCGAGCGCCGCCCGGGCGTTCGGCGCCGAGATCCGGACGGAGGCCGAGGTCGGCGAGGTCACGATCGAGCGACACCGCGCGACCGGGGTCGCGCTCGCAGACGGCTCGGAGATCGCCGCGCGAGCGGTGGTCTCGGCGGCCGACCCCAAGCGCACGCTCACGACCCTGCTCGATCCCGTCGAGATCGGCCCGCACCTGCGCTGGCGCGCGTCGAACATCCGGACCCCCGGGACGGTCTCGAAGGTGAACCTCGCGCTCTCGGCGTTGCCGCGGTTCGACGGCGCCGAGCCAGAACGCCTGTCGGGGAGGATCGTCATCGCGCCTTCGGTAGATGCCCTCGAGCGCGCGTTCGACGCGTGGAAGTACGGGGGAATCGGCGACGAGCCCTACCTCGAGGCCACGATCCCGACGATCAACGATCCCACCATCGCGCCCGAGGGCATCCACGTGATGAGCGTGGTCGCGCAGTGGACGCCCCGCGACCTGCGCGAGGGTGACTGGCGGACCGAGGGCGACCGTCTCGGCGACCGGGTCGTCGCGACGCTCGAGCGCCACGCCCCGGGCCTGTCCAACCTCGTCACCGCTCGGCACGTGATCACGCCGTTGGATCTCGAGACCGAGTACGGGCTGTCGGGCGGGAACGTCTACCACGGCGAGCCCGGCCTCGATCAATTCTTCGTCTGGCGCCCGCTGCTCGGGCATGCCCGCTACCGGATCGGCCTCCCCGGGCTCTACCTGTGCGGTTCGGGCGCCCATCCTGGGGGTGGGGTGACCGGCGCACCCGGCGCGAACGCCGCCCGCGAGATCCTCTCGGACCTCAAGAAGCGGTCGCCGAAGACCTAGCCCAACCGGTACTCGACGGCCTCGGCCACCTGCCGGTAGCCGATCTCCGTGTAGATGCGGTTCGAGGTGGGGTTCGACAGGTCGGTGTACAGGAAGCACGCACGGTATCCCTGCCCGAGCAGCCACTGACTCAGGTCGGCCACGAGCGTCGTCGCGTACCCGCGGCGCCGGTGCGAGGGCGGCGTGTAGACGGGGCCGACGCGGATGCCGGTCGGCGTCGGGCCGCTGAACCCGGCCAGCGAGACCGGCACGCCGCCGTCCTCCCATAGCCACATGCCCGAGCTGTCGGAGGAGAACCGCGTGTCGAGCGTGCGTTCGTGACGGGCGGGATCGCGCTCGTGATGGGGGAGCGCCTCCTGCTCGAAGGCCGCGAGCCAGTCGAGCAGGAGCGAGCGGTCGGTCTCGTCCCCACGCCGATGGGCGCCCGGCGCCCGGGGGACGTCCTCCACCCACGTGAGCGCATACACGCCCTGCGCGAGGGTGCGCTCCGCGGAGCGGCCGGCCGAGCGCGCCAGGAACGAGGCCGCCGCGTCCACGTCGGGCGCGTTGCCCACGACGCCTGGGACGGCGGGGTCGTCGGCCAGCACGGCCGCGAGCAGGGGCTCGAGCTCGGCGCCGGGCTCGGGGTCGGCCAGCACGAGGTTGAACGGCTCGGTGCGCAGCGCCGCCGCGACGGACCGATCGCCGTCGAGGGCGACCCAGAACCGCACGGCGTCGTACGCGTTGGGGTGGGCGGCGACCGTCGCGGCGATCGCGAGCGGGAGCTGGTTGCGAGCCTCGTCGCGTTCGAGCAGCGGGCCGGCGAGCCGCAGGAACGTCGCGGCGTCGTCTGGGCGGCGGATCTCCATCACCGCATGCTAGGCAGACGGCTCGCGTCCCCGCGACGGGTCCGCTCAGTCCGACCAGAGGCCGGCCAGGAGCGCGTCCACGTCGTTCGAGCGCCCGTCATGCACCGCCGGCGTGGTCTCCGTCCCGCCCGCCTCGTCCCGGTACGTTGTCTCGAGCGAGAAGCGCTCCCGGACCTCCTCCGGGAGGAATCGCGTGAGCTGCGCGTACCAGTGCCGGTCCTCGAGGCCGCGGTTCGAGCGGTGGTAGCGGAGCGGGAACGAGACGTGCAGCTCGTCGCGCGCCCGCGTGAGCGCGACGTAGAACAGGCGGCGTTCCTCCTCGAGCTCGTCGGGGTCACCTGTCGCCATGTCCGAGGGGATCATCCCGTCGGCCGCGTGGATCACGTGGACGACGTCCCACTCCCCGCCCTTGGCCGAGTGGATCGTGGACAGCGTCACGAAGTCCTCGTCAAGGTGCGGCGGCCCGGCCAGGTCCGAGGTCGACACCGGCGGGTCGAGCGCGAGCTCGGTGACGAACCGCTCCCGGCTGGCGTGACCGGTCGCCAGCTGCTCGAGCTGCTCGAGGTCGCGCAGCCGGGGCTCGGGCTGGTCGTACCGGCGGCGCAGCAGAGGCTCGAGGAACCGCCGTACGCGTTCGACCTGCGGCGCCGGCGCCCCGGCCTCCCCGAACGTCGCGAGATCGCGGAGCGTCTCCCGCAGCGCGTCGAGCTCTGTCCTGGCCGGCGCGGGCACCGCGATCGCGTGCTCCAGGAACCGAGTCGTGGGATCGCCGGGCGCTGTCAGGCCGATCGCGGCCATGACTCGCCGGGCGCCCGCGGGCCCGACCCGGTCGAGAAACTGCAGCACGCGGAACCACGACACCTCGTCGCGCGGATTGTCCGCGATCCGTAGCACGGCGAGGGCGTCCTTGACGTGTGCTGACTCGAGGAACTTCAGGCCCCCGTACTTCACGAACGGGATGTTCCGCCGCGTGAGCTCGACCTCGAGCAGGTCGCTGTGGTGGCCGGCTCGGAACAGAACCGCCTGCTCGCGCAGGGGGGTCCCGCGCTCGCGATGCTCGAGGATCGCGCGGCACACGGCGTCCGATTGGTCACGTTCGTCGATGCATGTGAGCAGCGACGGGAGCGGGCCGCCGATACGCTCGGTCCACAGGGTCTTCGCGTGACGCTGCCGGCTGAGCGCGATGACCGCGTTGGTGGCCTCCAGGATCGGCCGCGTCGAACGATAGTTGCGCTCGAGCTTGACGATCGTGGTCCCCGGGAACCGCTCGGGGAACTCCAGGATGTTCGTCACCGTGGCCGAGCGGAATGCGTAGATCGCCTGCGCGTCGTCGCCGACCACCATGAGGCCCTCGCCGGTCGGCCGGAGCGAGGCCAGGATGTCGGCCTGGACCGCGTTGGTGTCCTGGTACTCGTCGACCAGGACGTGGTCGAATGCATCCGCGATCGCCGGCCCCGCGGCCGGGTGGCGGCACAGCGCCTCCCAGAACAGCAGCAGGTCGTCGTAGTCGAGCGCGTTCTGCGCGCGCTTGCGCCCGATGTAGTCCTCGAAGATCGAGCGGATCCCCTCGGCCTGCTCGGCGCACCAGGGGTACTCGCGCGAGAGCACGTCGGCGAGCCGCGTGCGCGCGTTGACGGTTCGCGAGTAGACGTCGGCGAGCGTCTCCTTGCGCGGGAACCGCCGCTCGCCCTCGCCGAGCCCGAGCTCGCCCCGGATCAGGTCCATCAGGTCGGCCGTGTCGGTCCGGTCCAGGACCGTGAACGCGGAGGACAGGCCGAGCGCGCCGCCGTGCATCCGCAGGAGCCGGTTCGCGGTGGCGTGGAACGTCCCGCCCCACACGCGTCCCACCGAGCGCTCGCCCGTCAGGGCCTCGGCACGCGAGAGCATCTCGCGCGCGGCCCGGCGGGTGAACGTCAGCAGGAGGACGCGTTCGGGAGGGACGCCGCGGTCGACCAGGCGGGCGACCCGGCAGGCGAGTGTCCAGGTCTTCCCGGACCCGGCGCCGGCCACCACCAGCAAGGGCCCGCCCAGGTGCTCCACGGCGGCCCGCTGTTCGGGGTTGAGGCGCTCGAGGGCATCGAACATGCGTTCGGAAGCATAGGGAGTGGCACAGACCGGGGCAAGGACCCGGTGCCGCCTTCCACGCATCGGCGTGGTGCCCTGGCCGGTACCATCGCGGCCATGTGCCGAAGCATCAAGCGACTCCGGGAGGGCGACGTCCCGGCGACCGACGTCGAGATCCGAGAGGCGGCCCTGCAGTTCGTCCGGAAGGTGAGCGGGTACCGCGCCCCGTCCAAGCGAAACGAGGCCGCGTTCAACGAGGCCGTGGACGAGGTGGCCGAGGCGTCGCGGCGGCTGATCGCCGCCGTCACCCACGCGTAGGCGGCGCCGGGTTCCGTAGCATGAGCGCCATGTCGTACCCGCTCGATCCGACGCCGGAGCAGATGCGCGAGATGGGTCGCGCCGCGCTCGACTATCTGGTCGAGTTCACCGCGTCGCAGGACGAGCAGGTCGCCCTGGACGTCGAGGGCGCGATCGATGCAGCCCGTTCGGTCCGCGCCGCGCCGCCCGAGGACGGCGGGAGCTTCGACCGGCTGATGGACCAGGTCGACCTCGTCGCCGCCAAGGCCTACAACACGACGGGGCCGGGCTACCTCCCGTTCATCCCCGGCGGCGGGCTGTTCGCGGCGGCGCTCGGCGACTTCCTGGCCACCGGCATCAACCGGTTCGTGAACCTGTGGGGGCAGGGCCCGGTCGGGGCGCAGATCGAGTACAACGTCGTGCGCTGGCTCTGCGACCTGTTCGGGTACGGCCCGGACTCCCGCGGGATCCTGACCACCGGCGGCTCGACAGCGAACCTGTCGGCCTTGGTCGCCGCGCGCAAGGCCAGGCTCCCCGAGGACTTCCTGTCCGGAACGCTGTACGCGTCGGAACAGGTGCACGCCTCCAACGCGAAGGCCGCGTCGATCGCGGGGTTCCCGGCCGCGAACGTGCGCTCGGTGCCGGTCACGAACGAGATGAAGATGGACGTCGGCGCGCTCCGAGGGATGCTGGTCGCCGACCGATCCGACGGCCGCACGCCGTTCTTCGTGATCGCCTCGGCCGGGACGACCAACACCGGTGCGATCGACCCGATCGGCGAGGTCGCCGACGTCGCCGCCCGGGAAGACCTGTGGCTGCACGTCGACGGCGCCTACGGCGGGTTCTTCCAGCTCACCCAGCGCGGCCGGACGGCGTTTGCCGGGATCGAGCGGGCCGACTCGATCACGCTGGATCCGCACAAGGGGCTGTTCCTCCCGTACGGGACGGGCTCGCTCGTCGTGCGCGACGGCGCCCGCCTCCGCGAGGCGCACTTCGTGGGCCAGCACTACCTGCAGGACTTCCCGCCCGAGGACGAGATCCCGAACTTCACCGAGTACTCGATCGAGCTGTCGCGCGACTTCCGCGGCCTGCGCGTGTGGTTCCCACTGGTGCTGCACGGCGTGAACGCCTTCCGGGAGGCGCTGGACGAGAAGCTCGACCTCGCCCGGTACCTGTACGAGGAGCTGTCGACGATCCCCGAGCTCGAGCTGTTCGGGGAGCCCGAGCTCACGGTCGTGCCGTTCCGCCTGCGCGAGGGCGGGGAGGAGGCGGACAAGCGCCTGCTCGACCTCATCAACGCCTCAAAGCGCGTCGTGCTCTCGAGCACGATCCTGCATGGGCGCTTCACGATCCGGGCCTGCATCCTTTCGCACCGCACCCATCGGGACCGCGTCGAGGAGTGCGTCTCGATCGTCCGGCGAGCGGTGGCCGACGTCGCCGGGCGGTGAGCGCCCCGGCCCTCGCCGAGATCACGACCGAAGGCCTGATCATGCGGCCGATCGCGGTCCGGGACGTGCCCGGCCACACGGTCGAGGTCGACGCCCTGGAGGTCTGACGTGCCGGAGCTGCCCGAGGTGCAGGCGCTCGCCGAGCGGCTGATGGAGGCGGTCGGTGGCGCGTCGCTTATGTCGGCCGACGTCCTGCAATTCTCCTCGCTCAAGACCGTGACCCCACGCGCGTCGGAGATCGTCGGCCGGACGCTCGACGGCGTCGGCCGGCGGGGGAAGTACCTGGTGTTCGGGTTCGGCGGGCCGAGGATCCTCGTCCACCTCTCGCAGGGCGGACGTATCGACGTCGAGGAACCGCCGAAGTCGACCAAGCCCCGAGGCTCGGTCGTGCGCTTCCGGTTCGAGGTGCGACCGTCGGTGCTGGTGAAGGAGTTCGGGCGCGAACGCAAGGCCGGGTGGTGGATCCTCGCAGAGGGCGACGAGGGGCCTCTGGACAAGCTCGGGCCCGAGCCCGACTCGCCGGCGTTCGAGGAGCTGGTGCTGCACGGCGACGACGGCAGGCGCGTGCACACCATCCTTCGCGACCAACGCACCGTCGCGGGGATCGGGCGCGGCTACTCGGACGACATCCTGCACCGCGCCAAGGTCTCGCCCTACGCGTCGCTGGCCTCACTCGATCAAGGGGAGCGCGAGACCCTGCTCGCGTCCGTCCGCTCGATCCTGGACGAGGCGCTCGACGCCGAGCGCCGCCGTTCGGGCGGCCTGCCGACCAAGATCGGCGACCACTTCACGGTGCACGGGAAGTACGGCTCGCCGTGCCCGGTCTGCGGCCACGACCTCCGCCGGGTCTCGTACGACTCGCACGAGGTCACCTACTGCCCGAACTGCCAGACCGGCGGGAAGGTGCTCGCGGACCGCCGGCTCTCGCGCCTGATCCGGTAGTTCGTCCGGCTAGCGAGATGTAATGCCTTTTACCCTTTAACCCGTATCCCAGCTTGATTCGCACTAATGGATCAACCATGCTAGATCCATGAGCGAGACGATCGCCGTCTCCCTGGCGAACGCGCAGCTCGGCTCCGCGGGAGATCTGGACCTCTGGCTTCGAGCGTCCGGCGACACCGCCGAGCACGCAGGCGAGCTGTCGCTCCGGCTCGCGGAGTTCGGCGACCTCCGCGCCTGCCTCCGCGCGCTCCTGGCCGCGGCCGCCGATGGCAGGCCCCTGCCGGCCGACGCGGTCGAGCGCCTGAACGACGCGAGCGCGCGCATCCCCCGGATCGCCCGGTTCGAGGGCGGCGAGGTCACCCAGGTGCCCGTCGGTGCGGGCCCGGCGACGCTGGTGCTGGCGCGGATCGCCTGGTCGGCGATGAACGTCCTCGGCGGCCCCGACCGCGAACGCATCCGTCGCTGCGGGGCATGCGGGCGGTTCTTCGTGGCGACGCGTCCGGACCGGGTGTGGTGTTCGGATCGTTGCGGCAACCGGATCCGGGTCGCCCGTCACCACGCGCGCCTGCGGACCCCCACGTACCCTGTGCGCGGATGATCACCTGTCCCGACCGCGCCGACCCCATCACGGCCGAGATCGACGCCATGCCCGAAGGCGCGCCCACTCCTTGACCGCGATCGTGGGCGGCCTGTGCGCCGCCCTGATGTGGGCGGTCTCGGCCCTGTGCATCAGCCGTTCGACGCGCCTGATCGCCCCCGTCGCGCTGCTCGGCTGGGTGATGCTGATCGGGGCCGTGGTCTCGGCCCCGTTCGCGCTCGCGAGCGGGGTCCCGGACGGGCTGGGCGCCGAGCAGGCCGGACTGCTCGTCCTGACCGCGATCGGCAACACGACCGGCGCCCTACTGGTCTACAGCTCCCTGAAGCACGGCAAGGTCGGGGTGGTGGCACCGATCACCTCGGCGCAAGGCGCGGCCGCGGCCGTGATCGCGGTCCTGGCCGGCGAGCAGATCGCGACCGGGGCCGCGATCGCGCTCGGGGCGATCGTGATCGGGGTGGCGCTGTCGAGCATGGCGCGATCGACCGAGCCCGAGCCGCACCTGAACGAGGGGCTCGCCGTCGTGCTCGCGATCGGGGCGGCCGCCTTCTTCGGCCTCGGGCTGTTCGCGATGGGCAAGCTGTCCGAGGACCTGCCGATCGCGTGGGT
The DNA here is from genome assembly GCA_046731295.1 of Actinomycetota bacterium. Classification (GTDB taxonomy): domain Bacteria; phylum Actinomycetota; class UBA4738; order UBA4738; family HRBIN12; genus DASSJM01. The sequence continues at coordinate 2,899 of JBKPKU010000084.1, read as the reverse complement.
CGTCTTCCCGTCGCGAACGCTGGCCGTGCTCGCGGTCACCCTTCCCCTCGCGCTGACGCGCCGGATGCCGATGACCGGGGACGCGGCGCCGCTCGTGGTCGCCTCCGGGTTGCTCGAGGTCGGGGGCGTGGTCGCGTACACGCTCGGCGCGCGCGAGGGCATCGCGGTGGCGGCGGTCCTCGGGTCGCAGTTCGCGGCGATCGCTGCGGTGCTCGCCTTCTTCCTGTTCCGCGAGCGCCTGTCCCGAGTGCAGATCGCCGGCGTCAGCATCATCGCGGTGGGCGTCGCCTTTCTGACCGGCCTTCAGGCCTGACGCCGACCCACCGGCTGCTGCTAGCCTCGCCCGGACATGCCGAACCCCTTCGCCGACCTGCCCGAACCCGAGCTGGTCGACGTTCGGGACGAGGCGTCCGCGCGTCCGGCGCTCGAGCGGTTCGGCGAGGCGGTGTGGGAGGAGGCGCTCCACTACCTGTACACGATCGCCGCCGAGCGCCCGCTCCGGACGCTGCCGTATCCCGAGATGCGCCGGACGTTCTTCGGGCCGTCGGGCGAGCCGGCGTCCGCCCCCGCCAACGCCGCCAAGTCCGCCGACCTGCTGTCCGAGTTCCGCGAGCGGGTCGCGCCCTGGGTGTTCAACACGCAGCATCCGGGCTCCTACAGCTACTTCACTCCTCCGCCGCTGACGATGTCGATCGCCGGCGAGGTCCTGGCGCAGTGGGTGAACCAGGGCGTCGACGTGTGGGTGGCCGGCCCCGTCGGGGCGCTCGTCGAGGAGGAGGTCACGACCTGGCTCCGAACGCTGACGGGGTTCGGCGAAGGGTCGTGGGCGGTGCTCACCTCGGGCGGCGTGATGGCCAACATCATGGCGCTCACGGTCGCACGCGACGCCCACCTGGCTCGGCTCCTGGACGTGCACGAACCGCCGCGGGGGAGCGCGCTCGAGGGCGTTCGCGTCTACGCCAGCGATCAGGCGCACTTCTCGATCGGGCGCGCGCTCGACGTCCTTGGGTTCCCGCCGGAGACGCTGACGATCGTGTCCTCGGACGATCGCTTCCGGCTGCGGGCCGGTCCGGTCGCGGACGCCGTGGCCGAGGATCGCGCGGCCGGACTCGTGCCGCTCGCGATCGCCGCGGTCGCGGGATCGACCAACACGGGCAGCGTGGACGCCACGGGCGACCTCGCCGACCTGGCCGAACGCGAGCGCCTGTGGCTCCACGTCGACGCCGCGTACGGCGGCGCCGCGGCGTTCTCGGAACGGATCGCACCACGCGTGCCGGACCTCGGGCGCGCCGACAGCGTCACGATCGACCCACATAAGTGGCTGTTCCAGCCGTACGACATCGGCGCGCTGGTCGTGAAGCGGCGGGAGGACCTCCAGGACACGTTCCACCGGACGCCGGAGTACTACCGGCACCCGAGCCCGGAGGACGCGCCGCTCAACTGGTTCGAGTACTCGATCGAGGGCACGCGCCGATTCCGGGCGCTGAAGCTGTGGCTGTCGTGGAAGCAGCTCGGGACCTCCGGGTTCGCGCGCCTGATCGAGCACAACGTCGACCTGGCCGCGTACCTGGCCGCCCGGTGCCGCGAGGCGCCGGATCTCGAGACGATACCCGAGGAGCCCGAGCTCTCGGTCGTCTGCTTCCGCCACGTCCCGGAGGGCCTCCAGGGGGCGGCGCTCGATGTGTACCAGGACCGGCTGCAGCTGGCGCTCGAGGCGAGCGGGGACGCGTGGGTCTCGACGACGAAGATGCGCGGCGCGACGTACCTGCGCGCCGGGATCGTGAACTACCTGTCGACCGAGGCGGACGTCGACCGGATGCTCGAGACGATCCGGCGGCTCTCGCCGGAGGTCGCGGCCGCCGGCTGAGCCGGGACCGGAGCGCCCGCTACACTCCGGCGGCGATGTCGAGGGGGAAGAAGTGGCTGTGGCGCCTGGTTCCTGCTCGGGTGCGTGGCGCTCGTCACGATGGGGCTGTGGCTGCCGCCGAGCATCTCCCGCGCGGTCGAGAAGGACTACGACTTCCCGGAGGTCGCGATCGACGCGACGGTCCTGCCCAAACGGCGACCTGCAGCTCGAGGAGACCCGGACGTTCGACTTCCGCAACGGGCCGGTCACGTACGCGTACTTCAACGTGGACGATCCGAACGACCGCGTCCGCGACTTCACGATCTCCGAGAAGCTCGAGGACGGCACCGAGGTGCCCGTCGAGCCGGACTGCCGACGCGGCACGCCGTGATCACCGTGCACCTTCCGGGGCACCAGAGTGGCGACGCACCCCGACAGCAGGCATGTGAGGACGGCAACACCATCCTCGATCTCGGCCAGACACCGCTGGATCGCGGCGAGGTGCGGGCGTTCGGGCACGGGCCGCTGAACGGGGAGGTCACGTTCGTCGACCAGCAGACGATCCGGTACGAGGTGCGCGACGTGCCGCCGCTGTCCTACGTAGAGGGCTCTATCCTGTTCCCCGCCGACGCCGTGCCGACGCCCGTGCAGACGAACCGACCCGGCCTCGAGACCATCCTCGCGCAGGAGCGGGTATGGGCCAACGAGGCGAACGCCCTCCGCTCGCGCCACCAGACCGAACGCGATTGGGTCCTGTACCTGCTGATCGGCGTGCCGATGGCACTCACGCTCCTGGTCCTGCTGGCCGGGTACCGCGACCGGGTGCCGGACGTCCCCAAGCTCCTCGAAGAACCGCCGGATGACGACCCGGTGCAGGGCGTGCTCTGGTCTGCGTGGCAGGGCCACCTGTCGCCGCACAACGCGTATCGCGCGCAGATCCTCAAGCTGGTCCGTCTCGGCGCGGTCGAGATGAAGGCGGACGGCCAGGTCACCGACCCGAAAGACCTGACGCTGGCCCGCAAGCTCGACGCGCTCGACGTGCAGGGAGAGATC
>JBKPKU010000083.1:0-5557 GCA_046731295.1 Actinomycetota bacterium | reverse complement strand
GGCTCGCCACCGCCGGTCGGCTCGGGCTCCCAGCGCGGATCCACGACGATGCCGGCTGACGGTCCCAGGACGCGAGCCCCGACAACTGCGGCCAGGTCGGCGAAAGCTAGTCCCAACGTCGATGCGCCCGGCGTCATGAGGATCTTCGATCTTCGGGCCCGAGCTAAGCCCGTGCTCGCCCTGGGTGTTCCCATCGACGGTAGCGAAACCCCACGACTCAAGCTGCGGGACTATGACCTTGCCCGGAGCCCGGATTGCGGTCGGGACGCCGGGGGGTCAGCCGCTCTCCTGCGTCTTTGTTCCCTCGACATCGATCATCTTTCGTTCCGTGCTTTCGCCAGCCCGGATCTCGATCCGTCGCGGCTTGGCCTCCGGAGCAACCGGAATCTGGATGGTGAGCACGCCTTGTTCGTAGCTGGCCTGGAGCCGATCGGGGTCAAGGTACTCGCCGAGGAACATCTGGCGCTCGAACGCGCCCACGGGGCGCTCCTTGGCGATGATCTGGTCGCCTTCCTTCCGGTCGTACTGTCGTTCGGCGGTCACGGTGAGCACGTTTTGCTCGACCGTAAGATCGATCGTGTTCGGGTCGATCCCAGGGAGATCGAAGTGCAGGAGGACCGCGTCCCTCCTCCGGTAGGCATCCATCGGGATCGATCGAACCTGAACGACTCCTCCGAACGCCTGCTGGGCGAGGCGGTCCAGATCCCGGAACGGGTCGAAGCGCATAACCACTGGGTTCGTCACCCCCTAGGTGCGGACTGCTTGCATTATCCTCAGGCGGCCCGCCCGTTTTCAACTCGGTGCCGATAGCTCACCACGGGGACCGTTCGTGGGCACGCTCGGGCCCTTGATCATCGCCCAGCCAAAGTGTGGTGTCCTTGTGGTTGCCGCGAGGTTGCCTACTTGCGTCACAACCTGCAGGACGCGCGAAGGCGCAGCGGGTCGCCAGACTGCTTCCGCGACGAGGTTCGTGGAGATCATCTGATCGCGGTGAGCGCACCCCAGACTCGGCCCGGGTGACCCAGCAAGGCCGGAACCTCACTCATCGCTGCGCGAGCAAGAGGGGCCAGCGAGGGTCTTGATCCACGACCGCGACGCGAAGTCCTTAGGTCCCTTCGACGAGGTGTTCCAAAGTCGATACTCACCCCCGTTCCGGGGGCTCCGCTTGCGAACGCCGTTGCCAAGCGGCTCGTCCATCACGTCCTCCCTCGTGGCGTTTCGCTGGATCGTCTAACCTCGGGCTCGCTCCGATGACATCGAGACCTCGACGCGTCCCGAACGCTCTCCGTCGAGGGAACGAAGTAGTACGCGCCGGAAAGAGGTCGCGTGTGGCGGCGAGGGCGTCGCGGACGCATTCAGCCCGGCCATGCTCTCGAGCATCTCGGCGAGTCGGCGTTGTTCTGAGCTGAAGCCCACGAACATGGCGTAGTGGTCCGTGACGGTCCCGTGCGGCATGTTCCGCCGGAAGATCTTGCCGAAGCGTTCCTGGTCCGTGCTCCCCACGTGAGATGCCGGCGCCTTGTCTTCGAGCTCCTCGCTGTCGAGCTTCCTCCGCCCGATCACCGCTTCCTGCTGGGCGACGGATAGCGACTCCCAGACGTTCGCGTCATGGACCCAATTCTGCAACAGAAGGTACGGTCCCACCCGCCCCGGGCTCCACTCATGGATGAGGGCGACGTCGGCGGCATCGATCAGCGACGGGTTCTCGGTCCCGTCCGATGAAGCCGGTGAGGTCGCGGTCGTGCTGGTAGAGCCAGCTCGACGTCTCCTCGGCAACCGAAGCCAGCTGATCCAGCTCGGCGATCACCTCGCGCGTCATGTCGAAGATCACGTCCTCGCCCGCTCTCACGGTCGAGCTCGAGATAGGCGTGGGACGCTCTTCCAAGTGCGAAGTCCCACCCCTTGAGGGCTTGTCATGGCACTCGATGATGCATGCCCACCCGTGTCTGCGAGCCGAGCAGGCACACGCTCAACACGAGTCGCGGGACGGGCTCGTACCGCAGCTGGGAGCGAGCGGTCGGCGCCGCACGATGGACCGCCGAAGTGACGAAGGCGGACACCTCGATCATGAACGACGACAGCGGAGAGATGTGGGACGTGAAGCCCGACGGTCGGGTCTCGGTCCACTCGATCTAGGAACCGGCCAGGCCGCCGTGTGTCAGCGAATCGCGGGCGAACCCAGACTAGGGTCCATCTGTACCTGATCGACAGCGGCCGCCCCGGCCGCAAGCGCAAGACGGGTCGTCGCCCCCAGCATTGCGGTCGAGCGGATGGATGCGATCATCGGTCGAACGAGGGCGATCGCCGCGGGGGCACCCTCTCGGCTCTCGCGATGCTCCCCGCACGCGACGGACGGCTCCCAGGCGGGTTCCAGCCAAGCGGGCCAGCATCGAGAAGATTATCGCCGTCGGCGCATCAAGAGGAGCACCAGCACCACAACGATGAGGATCGCGATGATGACGATAGGTATCCCAATCGAGACGGCGAGCACGACCCATCCCTCCTCTCTGCTGGCTGATCGGGCACGGGACAGAGCTCTTCCCCCACGCCAACCCGTGACGCAGATATAAATTATCGTGACTCGAATACGCTTATGCAGTTTGCTTCACAGGTCGCGGTTGAGGACAAGACTGCGGCGCGACTTTCTTGTGCGCCCCAGGCCACCCCTGTCTCGGATGCACGCCTTCGACACGATCGACCTGGCGGTGACTATCGGCGGACCGCCGCCTCGCGCCCGACAAGCCGACTTCCTGTTTGCAGGGCGAGGGCCCGGTTGCCCGGACCCTCGCTCGATGCGCCTGCGGGCTTCGGCTCCTACTCCATGTGTCCGTACTCCCCCGCGCCGCGGTTGCCTTCTGACTTCTCCGCGATGGGGCACTCGGTGGTCAGCACGAGGGCCGCGATCGACGCGGCATTCTGCAGGGCGGACCGGGTGCTTGGCGGGGTCGATGATTCCGACCATCCTGAGGTCTTCCCACTTGCCGGTGGCCGCGTTGAAGCCCATGGCGTCCGACTCCCCGCGGATGCGCTCCACCCCGACGGCTCCCTCGAATCCGGCGTTGCCGGCGATCATCCTCGCTGGCTCCTGCAGCGACTGACGAACGATCAGCGCGCCGGTCGCCTCGTCACCGGACAGACTGAGGGCGTCGACGTCGATCGGCCTCCTCGGACCGGATCAGGGCGACTCCCCGCCGGCCACCGTGCCTTCCTCGATCGCCGCCCGCGTCGCGGATACTGCGTCCTCGATGCGGTGCTTCTTCTCCTTGAGCTCAACCTCGGTAGCCGCACCAACCTTGATCAAGGCCACTCCCCCGGCAGCTTGGCCAAGAGCTCCTGCAGCCTCTCCCGGTCGTAATCGGAGATCTCCGTCCCACAAGATGTTGTTCGACCCCTGCCTCGTCTGTATCGCTACGAGCCCAGCCAAAGCGGCCTCGTGGCACGGAGCCGATGTCGGCGCAGTAGATGGCCGCTTCACGCGTAGCAGGAAAGGACGGCCACGACAGCACGCGGTGGGGCGGTTTGCTCGCCTCAGCGCAAGCGACCCTCCGGTCGTGGGATCCGCGGGAGGATCCGATCTCCGTGTTCTTCACGGCGGGCCGAACCGCGGCCGCGCAGGTCGAGTCATACCGTGATGACGACCTTACCTCGACCGTGTCCAGCTTCGATCTCGGCGACTGCCGCCGGCACCTGGCGGAGCGGGTACCTGGAACCGATCACCGGCTTGATCTTGCCCGCCTCCACGAGTTCCTTGAGGACGACGAGGTCCTTGCGGTTCGGTCGCCCAAGGAAGTTGGTCATCTTCTGCCCGACGAAGGGAGACATCGCCTTCGCCCGGACCACCCGACCCATCCCCAACCACCGCCCTCCACCTTCACCTCCCGCGAGGACGAGGGTGCCCTTCGGAGTCAGGGCTCGCCGGAGCTGTGAGGCGGGGCGGTTGCCCGCAGTGTCGAAGATGACGTCGCAGCGGCTAGTCCCATCGGTGATGTCCTCCCTGGTGTAGTCGATGATCTCGTCCGCGCCGATTGACCGGACGAGCTCGACCTTCGACGTGCTGCACACGCCGGTGACGTGTGCGCCGAAGGCCTTCGCGATCTGCACTGCGAACGAACCCACTCCTCCGGCCGCCCCGACGGCCTCTGTCTCGCCGGCGACGTCCTGACCTCGGACCCGCTGCTTGGGCGTCCGCAGCCCGGAAACGAGGCGGATTGCGTACGGCGTGCCGGTCATGACGTGCCAGTCGCCGATGAACGCGCTCGCCGCGATAACACGGATCAGAACCTCCCCGCGACCCTCGACCGGCGTCTCGGCGTCGTCGAACCGCAGTACGTCGGCCGAGCCGTACTCGTCCTGGACGATCGCCTTCATGCCGTCCCCCTTCCTGAACGCGCGGGGCTGAGAATCGGTCTGACGCGTCGCCGAGTCTTTCGGCGCGCCAGCCCCGGCCCCATGATCCTGAACGTAGGGCACGCCGCGCATCACATGCCAGACGTCGGCGTGAACCGATGCTGCACGAACCCGGACGCGCATCTGATGGTCCCCGACCGCTGGCTCGTCGACCTGGTGGAGCTCCAGGACATCAGGTGAGCCGTACCTGTTCTGGAGGATAGCCTTCATCGTGGGCCCCCTTGGTCGTCCAGGGTCTGGAGCACGTCGCTGAGCGAGACGTCCAGCGTGAATCAGCCAGCGAGGCTCTTGAGCCCTGCGGCCCAGGCTGCCTCGCGCGGGGAAACCGGGGCCCCCGAGACACTCCCGCGGTTTACGCGGCAAGCGAGAACGGCGGGTATCTGTCGGTGACCAGCACGAACGCGTAGGCGACCACCCGGACACCCCACCGAATGACGCCCTGCACGAAGTCGAACATGCCTCTGGGGTACCGCCCGGTGAACAAGATGGCGAACCAGGCGATGATCACCACCACGATCGCCGCGATCCACAGGAAGAACAGAACGATGTAGTGGGGGATGGCCAGGAACCACTTCACGAGGGGAAGCCGCCGGTTCAGGTCGTGGGCCGCATCCGGGTAGGCATAGTGGAGGTGGACGGCCTGCTGCTGATCGGTGGCCGGGTATCGGTCATCCATGAGCGCGAGGTAGATCCCCACCCGATTGGTGAAGCGCTGCAGCTCCAGGTTCCAGTCGAACCACCACCGTGGGTACTTCTGGCGGAACAGGATCATGAGGAGGGGGCCGAAGAACAGCAGGCCTCCCGCGCCCGCCGCCACCGCCGTCGTCCCTCTTGCGTTCGACCACTGCCACGTCCCGCCCGAGACCGTCCCCAGCACAAGCAGGATCGGGATGGCCACGAAGATCCGGAAGGCCGTGGTCAGCCTGTTCAGCGGCCGGTCCGGATACTCGACCGAGAACTGCACCGGGTACGCCGCCTGTTGCATCGCCATCGCGACCTCCCCTCGATCTTTCTGCAGGCATTCAACGCCACTATGCGGGGAGAAGCAAAGCGGGAGGAAGGCCCGAGGAGATCGGGCTCGAAAACCGAAGACGGTCGCCAACTACACGGAGCACATCTATGCATGGATCGGCGCCTCGACCCGCGCCGC
>JBKPKU010000082.1:0-24304 GCA_046731295.1 Actinomycetota bacterium | reverse complement strand
AACGCGCACGGGACGATGCGGTTGCTCAGGCGAGCATCGGGTCGCCTGAGCGCGTACCCGGACGGGCACCTGGGCGTGGAGACCACGCGCGTGGCGCGCGAAGCCGAGGCGCTCGCGAAGGCCGTCGAGGACGGCCACGTTCGGCCGGGCGAGGACGCCGCGTTCGAACCTCCACGCGTGTGACCGGCCAGATCGGTTGACTGTCCAGGCTCGAACCCGCCACGATGTGCGCATGAGAGAGGATCCGCGGAAGAACCTGCTCGAGTGGAAGGGCCGCACCGGCCCCTTCACCGTCTCCCTCGGCGATGGCGTCTTCCATCCCACGCACACCAGCCAGGCGATCGCCGACGCGCTCGAGATCGGTCCCGACGACACCGTGATCGACGTGGGCTGCGGGAGCGGGGTCCTGTCGTTCGTGGCGGCGCGCCTGGGCGCCCGCCGGGTGATCGGGACCGACCTTTCCGAACACGCGATCGACGTCGCGCGGGAGAACGCCGTGACGCTCGGGCTGGGCGACCGCATCGAGTTCCGGTCCGGGAACCTGCTGGACCCCGTCCGGGGCGAGCAGGCGGACGTGATCATCGGCGACGTGTCGGGCATCCCGGACGAGATCGGCCGGCTCGCCGGCTGGTTCCCCGACGGGCGCGCCGGCGGCCCCACCGGGGCCGAGCTGCCCGCGGCGATGCTCGAGAGCATCCGCGAGAACGACTGCCTGGCGCCCGGCGGCCGTCTCTACCTGCCCACCGGAACGCTCCAGGCAGAGTCCAAGATCCTGGACGTCGCGAGGCGGATCTTCGGGGCCGCCAACCTGCAGTCGCTCATGTCCAGGGAGTTTCCGCTGCCCGACGTCGTGGCCAGGTCCAAGGCGCTCGCGCAGATGACGAAGGACGGCATCGTCGACCTTCGCGCGCGCGGCAGCCGTCTGCTGTGGCGGTTGCAGGTCTGGCGATGCGAGCTGCCGAAGGACGGTCGTAGGATCACGGCGATGCTGTAGCTAGGTTTTCGCCGGATCGATCCCCACGAGCGCCTTCACCCAGTAGCCCGCTTCGCGCAGGTGGGCACCGCCGCCGCGGTCGATCGCGAGCACGATGATCGCGACCTCGCATCCCGCCGCCTCGAGCACCTTCGCGGCCGACAGCACCTGGGCGCCCGTCGTGGACACGTCCTCGACCAGTGCGACCTGGGCCCCGGCCGGCGCGTGACCCTCGAGCTGCGACATCGTCCCGTAGGTCTTGGGCTCCTTCCGGACCACCGCGATGGGCAGGCCGGTCTCGAGCGCGAGGGCCGCCACGAGCAACGTGGCCGCGCCCTCGGGCGCCGCGAGGTGGGTGATGCCGTCCGGGAGCAGCCCGGCGGCGGCCCGGGCGGTGTCCTTCAACAGGTCGGGGTCGGTGAGGAAGCGGAACTTGTCGAAGTACACGTTCGAACGCCGCCCCGACGACAGGACGAAGTCGCCGTGGATCTGCGAGGCGGAGATCAACCGCTGCGCGAGGTCGTCGGGCACCGCGCGTAGCATAGGCGCCCGGGATGAGCCGGGCGGATCGGACATGAACTGGTACCGGTCGGTCGCGAGGCCGCTGCTGTTCGCGGCCCCGCCGGAGGCCTCCCACCGACTCGCGCGGTGGCTCCTCGCCCTGCCGCTCCCGTGGGAGCGGCTCGGCCGCGCGGAACGCGACCCGTCGCTCGAGGTGTCGCTCGCTGGTCTTCACCTCGCGAACCCGATCGCGCTGGCCGCGGGGTTCGACAAGACCGGGCGGCACGTGGACGCGCTCGGGCGGCTGGGGTTCGGGTACGTCGTCTGCGGCACGTTCACCCGCCGGCCGCGCGCCGGGCGTCCGAAACCCAGGATCGTCCGCTACCCGCGACGGATGTCGATGACCAACGCGATGGGCCTGCCCAACCCCGGCGCGGAGGCCGCGGCCGACACCCTGGCCCGGGTCCGGCGAGCCGGGCCGCGAGTGGCGAGCATCGCCGACGAGGACCTGACCGACGTGCTCGAGACCCACGCGCTGCTGGAGCCCCACGTGGACGCGATCGAGCTCAACGCAAGCTGCCCGAACGTGTCGTGGGGCCGCGACCGCGACAACGAGTCGCACCTCACGAGCCTGCTGCGCGAGCTCGGGACGCGCCGTTCTTCACCGTTGTTCGTCAAGCTCCCGCCGTTCCGAACCGACGTCGAGCGCGGTGTCGTGCTCGCCCTCGCGGACATCGCGCGGCGGGCCGGAGCCGACGCGCTCACGATCTCGAACACGCTGCCGGTCGGCGATCGCCGCCTGTCTGTGGGCGCGGGAGGGCTGTCGGGCCGGGCGCTCCTGGAGGGAACGGTCGCGAACCTCCGCGAGGTCCGCAGCGCGACCGGCGGCGCGCTGCCGCTGAACGCGAGCGGCGGGATCTTCGCCGCGGCCGACGCACTCGCGTGCATCGAGGCCGGCGCCACCACGGTCCAGGTCTACACCGGGCTCGTGTTCGATGGCCCGGGGATCATTGGCGAGATCACGCGCGGGCTCTCGGACGCGCTTGCGAGCCGACGGGCCGACGTCGCCGCGCTCGTCGGCTCGGACTGATCCCTCGGATCCCGGTGGCTTGCCCAGGGCACGGTTTCCCGTTCAAGATGGCGCGATTCCCATCGACCTATCACCCGGAGATTGGGTTGGCGCAGCGTGCAACAAGGGTCGACGAGGCACCGCCGAGTGCCGGGACCGCCGCGGCGGTCACGCTCGAGGGCGTCGTCAAGCGGTTCGGCGACGTGGTGGCCGTCGACGGCGTCGGCCTCGAGGTCCGGGAGGGCGAGTTCTTCTCGATGCTTGGGCCCTCGGGCTCGGGCAAGACCACCTGCCTGCGGATGATCGCCGGCTTCGAGGCGCCCACCGAGGGTCGGGTGCTCCTCGGCGGCAAGGACGTGACCCGCCTCGCGCCGTATCAGCGGGACGTGAACACCGTCTTCCAGGACTACGCGCTGTTCCCGCACATGTCCGTGCAGGAGAACGTCGAGTACGGGCTCAAGGTCAAGAAGGTGCCCACGAAGGATCGGCGCGACCGGGCGGCCGACGCGCTCGCGATGGTGCAGCTGTCGGCGTTCGGCGACCGCAAGCCGAGCCAGCTCTCGGGTGGCCAGCGTCAGCGCGTCGCGCTCGCCCGGGCGCTGGTCAACCGCCCGAAGGTGCTCCTGCTGGACGAGCCGCTCGGCGCGCTGGACCTCAAGCTGCGCCAGGCGATGCAGATCGAGCTCAAGGAGATCCAGCAGCAGGTCGGGCTGACCTTCATCTACGTCACGCACGACCAGGAGGAGGCGCTCACGATGAGCGACCGCCTCGCCGTGTTCAGCCACGGGCGGGTCGAGCAGATCGGCACGCCAGCCGAGGTGTACGAGCGGCCGGCGACCGGGTTCGTCGCCGGGTTCGTAGGGACGTCCAACGTCCTGGAGGGGGAGGCCGCGCGCGAGATCGCGGGCGACCCCCACGCGTTCACGATCCGTCCGGAGAAGATCGCGATGGTCGAGCCGGACGATGCCGTTCCCCAGGCATCCTGCACGGCCATCGGTCACGTGCGAGAGGTCGTGTACCTCGGGGCGGTCACGCGCTACATCGTGTCACTCGACGTCGGGGGAGAGCTCGTCGTGATGCAGCAGAATCTCGCGACGTCGTCGATGCAGGCACTTCAGGTGCGCGGGAAGGCCGTGCGCCTGCTGTGGGATCGCACCAACAACCGCCCGGTCGAGGCGGCCGGCGGTTCGAACGACGGGTCGATCGACCCAGAGGAGGGGGCTTCATGAAGGGGGCAGTTCGAACCTGGCTCGTCGCCCTCGCGGCGCTCGCGGTCGTGGTCGCGGCGTGCGGCAAAGACGAAGGCACGGGTGGTGGCGGAACGACGGGCGGCGGCATCGAGCCGCCGAAGACCTACACATCGATCGGCGAGCCGGAGGGCGAGCTCAACCTGATCGCCTGGGCGGGGTACGTCGAGGACGGCACGAGCGAGGGCGGCGAGTCCTACGACTGGGTGACACCGTTCGAGGACGACACCGGTTGCAACGTCAACGTCACCTACGCCGATACGTCGGACGAGATGGTGACGCTTATGCGGCAGGGAGGGGGCACCGAGTACGACGGCGTCTCAGCCTCGGGCGACGCGACCAACCGGTTGATCGCCGCCGGAGACGTCGGCGCCATCGACACGTCGCTGTTCCCCGAGTTCGCCAACGTGATCGGGCCGCTCAACCCGGACGGCGGCAACAACACGGCTCACTACGTCGTGAACGGCAACGTGTACGGAACCCCGTACATGTATGGGCCGAACTTCCTGATGTACAACACAGACGAGATCAAGCCGGCGCCCACGAGCTGGGACGTGGTGTTCGAGACGGATTCGCCCGCCGCGGGATCGGTCACTCGGTATGACTCGCCGATCTACATCGCGGACGCTGCCATGTATCTGATGGCGCACAACCCGGACCTCGGGATCACGGACCCGTACGAGCTCACCCAGGAGCAACTCGACGCTGCGGTTGACCTGCTGAAGCAGCAGAACGGGATCATGAGCGGCCCGTGGGCCCTGTACACGGACGAGATCGATGGGTTCGTGAACGGCTCCATGACCGCCGGCACGGCGTGGCCCATCAACCTTCGGTATACCGAGCCCGACGCCAACGTGGATGCCGTCACGCCCTCCGAGGGGATGACCGGCTGGGCCGACACCTGGATGATCTCGGCCAACGCGCCGCACCCCAACTGCATGCTGAAGTGGATGGACTGGACGATGCAGCCCGACGTGCAGGCCGAGGTCTCGGACTGGTACGGGGCCGCGGGGAGCAACGTGGACTCCTGCCAGGCGACCAAGGACTTCGTGCGGGACCTGTACGGCAAGGGCGCCGTGGCGGACGTCGACACGATCCGCTACAGCTTCTGCGGGGACGCCGACTTCCTGCAGTCCCTGTACCTGTGGAAGACGCCGCTGCCCGACTGCGGCGACGACCGCGGCGAGGTCTGCACGGACTACTCCGAGTGGACGCAGGCCTGGACGGAGATCGTGGGCTAAGCGTTCGAAGGACGGCGTCGGGGACCCCGGGCGGCCGCCCGGGGTCCCCGCCGCACGGGGGAGGATGACGGTGGCGGCGATCGCGCGGGAGCGGCCGAGCGAGGACGCGCGCTCGCGCGCGTCCGCGTTCCTGTTCCGGCACCCGGGGGGCAAGATCGCCATCACGCTGGGCGCCCCCCTTACCTGGTTCCTGGTCGTCTACATCGGGTCGCTCCTGTTCCTGCTGGCGACCGCGTTCTGGAGCCTCGACGTGCTGACCTCGGAGATCGTGCGGGGCTTCTCGCTCGACAACTTCCAGACGCTGTGGGAGAACGGCGTGTATCGCACGATCACGCTGCGTACGGTCGGGATCGCGGCCGCCGTGACGATCACGGACATCCTGCTGTCTTTCCCGCTGGCCTACTACGTCGCCCGGCTGGCGTCGCCTCGAGCGCGCAACGCGGTGCTCGTGGCGGTGATCCTGCCGCTGTGGGCCAACTACCTGGTCCGGATCTTCGCGTGGAAGATCATGCTGACCCCCAACGGCTTCATGAACTGGCTGGTTGAGCTCACGGGCCTGGGGTCGCTGCAGCTGGGGCGGTCGAACTGGGCAGTGTGGCTGACGTTCGTCTACCTGTGGCTGCCCTTCACGCTCCTGCCGATCTACGCGGCCCTGGAGCGCATGCCGGACTCGCTGTTGGAGGCCTCCTCCGACCTGGGGGCGAAGGGCTGGACGACGTTCCGCAACGTCACGTTCCCGCTGATCCTGCCGGGGATCGCGGCCGGGTCGATCTTCGCCTTCTCCCTCACGCTGGGCGACTACATCACGCCCGAGCTGGTCGGCAACACGCAGTTCATCGGCAACGTGATCTACGACAACGTCGGGGTCGCCGGGAACACCCCGCTCGCAGCGGCGTTCGCACTGGTCCCGATCGCGATCATGGCCGTCTACCTGCTCGGGGCCAAGCGCCTGGGCGCGTTCGAGGCGCTGTAGCCGTGGAGACCACCCCGGCCAAGATCCTGATCCGGGTGGGGGCCCTGATCACGCTCGTGTTCCTGTACGTCCCGCTCGTGATCGTCGTCCTCTACGCGTTCAACGACAGCATCGGTCAGGCCTGGCCGATCCAGGATTACACGACCAAGTGGTTCTCGGCCGCCTGGGGCAACGAGCAGGTGCGCGAGGCGCTGCCGAACTCGCTCATCGTGGCGGCGATCGCCACGGTGTTCGCGCTGATCCTGGGGAGTTTCGCGGCATTCGCCGTGCACCGCTTCCGCTTCTTCGGCCGCAACGCGGTCTCGTTCCTGCTGGTGCTGCCCATCGCGCTCCCGGGCATCGTGACGGCCATCGCGCTGAACACCAGCATCAACAACTTCGACATCCCGTTCGGGATCCTCACGATCATCATCGGCCACGCCACCTTCTGCATCGTGGTCGTCTACAACAACGTGATCGCGCGGCTGCGCCGAACGCCGACGTCGCTGGTCGAGGCGTCGATGGACCTGGGCGCGGACGGGTGGCAGACGTTCCGCTACGTGACGTTCCCGGCGATCAGAACGGCGATCATCGCGGGGGCGCTGCTCGCATTCGCGCTGTCGTTCGACGAAATCGTCGTCACGAACTTCACGGCCGGCACCACCCTCACGATCCCGAAGTTCATCTACAACAACATCCGTTTGCCCAGGAACCGGCCGATCGTCAACGTGGTGGCGGTGGCCGTGATCCTGATCATGTTCATCCCCGTGTACATCGCGCAACGGATGGTGGGGGGCGCCGCCGAAACGGCTCGCGGTCGCGAAGCGGCCGAACCCTAGAGGTACTGGCCCCGGCCGGCGTCCGGGTTCTGGCCCGGGAGCTCGGACGGACCCGCCTGGGCCGGGGCGCCGCCGGGAAGGCCCCGGCGCCTAAGCTCCTCGAACTGCTGACGCGCCGCCATCTGTTGCGCGAACAGAGCCGCCTGGATCCCGTGGAACAGGCCCTCGAGCCACCCGACGAGCTGCGCCTGCGCCACCCGGATCTCGGCGTCGGTGGGCACGCCCTGCATCGGCGGGGCGAGCGAGGACAGCTCCTCCTGCAGGTCGGGGGACAGCACGTCCTGCAGCTCGCCGATCGCGCGCTCATAGATCTGTCGGAGCCGGATCCGGCCGGGCTCGTCGAGCGACGCCTGTCTCGTGTCCTCGAGCAGCTCGCGCACCATCGTGGCGATCCGCAGCAGCTTCGCCGGCTGGGTGACGGCCTCCTGGTCGCCGGTCGGCGCCTGCTCGTCGGTGGCCGGCGCCATCGGCTGCGGGGTCGGTTGGGTGTCCATGCGGTCGAGCCTAGCAAGGCCGCGCGGAACCGCGGCACCGCGGCCGCGGTTCACGAGAGGGTGAGCTCGACGAACAGCAGAGCCTCCGCCAGGGTCACGCGCTCGAGCTCGCCCAGGTCCACGCTCTCGTCGATCGAGTGGTACTGGCTCATCTCGTCCGAGGCGCCGTACATCAGGATCTCGGCGTCTGGCAGGGCGGCCGAGAGCTCGGGCACCAGGGGGACCGAGCCGCCGCTCCCGCTCTGCACGACCTCACGCCCGAACGCGGCCTCCATCGCCCTGTCCATGGCGGCGAAAGCGGGGCCGTCGGTCTTCACCCGCATGCCCTGGCCGGACGTGCCGGGCGTGACGTCGACCTCGACGCCCCAGGGCGCGCGCTCGGCCAGATGCCCGGTGAGCAGGTCCATCGCGCGCGCGGCGTCCTCCTCCGGCGCGAGCCGGAGGCTCACCTTGGCCGAGGCGACGGGGACCAGCTGGTTCGAGGCCTCGACCACGCGGGGGGCGTCGAGGCCGAGCACGGCCACGGCCGGCTTGGACCACAGGCGCTCCGAGATCGAGCCCGAGCCGACCAGGCTGACGCTCGGTCGCAGCGGCGTGTCCTCCCGGTACTCCTCCTCCGTGAGCTGCAGCCCCTCCCACGGCCCGTGAGTGAGGCCCTCGATCGCGACCTGCCCCTCGTCGTCGTGCAGGGTGGTCAGGATCCGCGCGAGCGCCGAGATCGCATCGATCGCGGGCCCGCCGTACGCACCGCTGTGCACAGCCAGGTCGAGCGCACGCACCGTGACGATGCAGTCGACGACGCCGCGGATGCTGGTCTCGAGCGTGGGCACGCCGGCGCGCCAGTTCCCGCCGTCGGCCACGCCGATCACGTCGGCGGCCAGCAGCTGCCGGTGGCCCTCGATCAGGAACGGCAGGTGTTCGGCGGTGGCCTCCTCCTCGCCCTCGACCAGGACCTTGACGGTCACCGGCGGCTCGCCGCCCCAGGCGCGGAGGGCGGCGGCGTGCATCACGATCCCGCACTTGTCGTCCGATGTGCCCCGTCCGTACAGCCGGCCGTCGCGCACCTCGGGGTCGAACGGCGGGCTCGTCCACTGGTCGCGCGGTCCCTCGGGCTGCACGTCGTGGTGCGCGTACAGCAGGAGCGTCGGCGCGCCGGCCGGGCCGGCCACCTCGCCGAACACGGCCGGGTGATCGACGCCGGGGAGCTCGATCAGGCGGACGCCGCCGTACCCAGCCGCCTCCAGGATCTCGGCGGTCGCCTCGGCCGAGGCGCGCACCGGCTTGTCGTCGTAGCCGGGGAAGGCGATCGAGGGGATGCGGACGAGGTTCGAAAGTTCCTCGACGACGCGCGGCTGCTCCTGCGCGATCGCGGCTCGAAGGTCGTCGGCCTTCATGGGGCCGGAACGATACCCGATGGCGGGCGGTTCATGGCCAGAGGCGTTCGAGCCGCCAGGCGACGCCCTCGCGCGTGTACCGGAACCGGTCGTGCAGGCGATGCTCGCGGCCCTTCCAGAACTCCACGGTCCCGGGTTCGAGGCGGTACCCGCCCCAAAACGGCGGGAGCGGGACGTCGTCGCCGGGGAACCGCGTGTCGAACTCGGCGTACGCGGCCTCGAGCGCTTCCCGAGACGCGACGGGACGGCTTTGTTCCGATGCCCACGCGCCGATCCGAGCCTCCCGCGGCCGGGTGCGGAAGTACGCGAGCGACTCGTCCCCGCCCATCGGCGTCACCGAACCCGTGGCGGTGACCTGGCGATCGATCTCGCGCCAGTAGAAGGCGAGGGCCGCGTTCGGGTTGTCCGAGAGCTGGCGACCCTTCCGGCTGTCGCGGTTGGTGTAGAAGGCGAGGCCGCGTTCATCGATGCCCTTGATCAGCACGTGGCGCACGGCCGGGTCGCCGGCGGCATCGGCCGTGGCGAGCGCGGCGGCCTCCGGGAAGACCACTCCGGCCGCCCGTGCCTCGTCCAGCCAGGCCGCAAGCGCTCGGATCGGGTCCGGGCCGAGGCTCGCCTCGGTGACGAAGTCCGGGTCGTGGTCCGGATCGTCCGTCACGCGAGGTCCTTGGGCGTGACGAACGCGACCAGGCGCCCGCCGCCCTCGGCCAGCCCGGCCCACGACCCGTCGAACTCGAGGACCGCCAGCGCGCCGGTCGGGAACTTCGCCCGCATGCGCTCGAGGTCCTCGCCCTTCCCGGCGAGCCCGACGGCCAGGTCCTGGACGCCGGGGTTGTGGCCGATCAGCGCGGCGCCGCCGACGTCCTCGGGGACCCGACGCAGGCGATCGAGCAGCTCGTCGTCGCTCGCCCCGTACAGGCCGTCCTCGACAACCATCTCGGCCTCGCCGAACGCGCGAGCCACGTGCTCGAGCGTCTCGGTGGTTCGAAGGGCCGGCGAGCACAGGACCAGGTCCACGGGTGGCGCGCTCGAGCGCAGGTGCTCGGCCATCCGTTCGGCCGCCTTGTGTCCGCGCGGTGCGAGCGGTCGGTCGCGGTCGGCCAGCGACGGATCGTCCCAGCTGGACTTCGCGTGACGGAGCAGCAGCAGTCGCTTCATCGAGGTGCGCCGGCGCCTCGCGTTGCGAAGGTCGACGGGTGCCCTCGGCAGGACTCGAACCTGCGCACCCGGCTCCGGAGGCCGGCGCTCTATCCACTGAGCTACGAGGGCTCGGACGCGAGTCTAGCAACGCGCCCTGCGCGACCCGAGCCGAACGGCACGGCGGCCCGCGCGAACGCGTGGGCTACGCTTCGGACGAGATGATCGAACAACGCCTGATGGCGCTGATCACACGGGCGCTGGCCGCCGCCGGGCCGGAGCTCGGGCTGGCCGGCGAGCTGCCCGAGGTCGAACTGTCCAGACCACGGCAGAAGGAGCACGGGGACTTCTCGACCAACGTCGCGCTCGTGCTCGCGGCGCGCGTCGACCGGCCGGCCCGGGAGGTGGCCGAGGTGGTCGTGCGCCACCTGCCACCGGCTGACTTCGTCGCCTCTGTCGAGGTGGGGGGCCCCGGCTTCATCAACATCCGCCTGACCACCGGGTGGCTCGCCGACGTGCTGCTCGAGGTCGAACGCGCCGGGGACGCCTACGGCCGCGCGGAGCCCGACGGCCGGCGCGCGCAGGTCGAGTTCGTCAGCGCCAACCCGACGGGTCCCTTGCACATCGGCCACGCGCGGAACGCCGCGCTCGGCGACGCGCTCGCGCGGATCATGGAGGCCGCGGGGTGGTCGGTCGAGCGTGAGTACTACTTCAACGACACCGGTGGGCAGATGGACCGGTTCGGCGCGTCGGTCGAGGCCCGGTTCCTGCAGCTGGTGGGCCGCGACGCCGAGGTCCCAGAGGACGGGTACCACGGCGACTACGTGACCGACCTGGCGCGCGAGATCCTAGAGGCGGAGGGCCCGGGGGCCGCCGATCTCCCGCCCGATGAGCGGGTCGCGCGGCTGCAGCAGCTGGCCGCGAACCGGGTTCTCGAACAGATCGCCGGCACGCTCGAGCGGTTCGGCGTGCGCTTCGACTCCTACATGCACGAGCGCGTGCTGGAGGAGAAGGGCGAGATTTCCGCCGCGGTCGACCGGCTGCTCAAGGCCGGGTACGCCTACGAGAAGGACGGCGCCACGTGGTTCCGGTCGACGGCGTTCGGCGACGACAAGGACCGGCCCCTCGTGCGCTCGAACGGCAGGCACACGTACTTCGGCGCCGACTGCGCGTACCTGATCGACAAGTTCGAGCGCGGGTTCGACCACATCGTGTACGTCTGGGGCGCCGACCACCACGGCGACGTCGCCCGCGTCCGGGGCGCCGCGCAGGCGCTCGGCTACGACGCCGAACGCGTGGAGATCGTGATCTACCAGTTCCTGTCCTTCTTGCGCGGCGGCCAGCCGGTGCCCATGAGCAAGCGGGCGGGCGCGTTCGTCACCCTCGACGAGCTAATCGACGAGGTCGGGACTGACGCGGCACGGTTCCACCTGTTGATGTTCAGTGCCGACGTCACTATGCGGTTCGACATCGAGACGGTGAAGGCCCAGACGCTCGAGAACCCCGTCTACTACGTGCAGTACGGGCACGCGCGGATCGCCTCGATCCTGCGCAAGGCGGCCGAACGCGGCGTAGAGCTCCGGCCGATCGCCGAGACCGATCTCTCGCGCCTGGAGGACGAGGCCGAGCTCGACCTGTTGCGGGCGGTGGCCGACATGCCCTCGCAGGTGGCGGCCGCCGCCGAGATCCGCGCCCCGCACCGGCTCACGCATGCGGCCCAGGATCTCGCGGCGCGCTTCCACCGCTTCTACACGGACTGCCCGGTGCTCTCCGACGACGTCGAGCTCACGCAGGCGCGGCTGTGGCTGTGCCGCGGGACCAAGCAGACGATCGCGAACCTCCTCGGCCTGCTCGGCGTCTCTGCTCCCGACTCCATGGGGCGCGCCGATGCCTGAGGGCTCCACCCCGTCCGGCGCGACATACTGACGGCCGGAGGGCGGACCGGATGGGAGAACGGGTCCTGGGGGTGGGGATGCTCGGCTGCGGCACCGTGGGTGCCGCGGTCGTCCGGCTGCTCGAGAGTCACCGCGAAGACATCGAGCGTCGCGCCGGCTGCCGCCTCGAGGTGCACAAGGTGGCGGTCCGCGACTCGGCCAAGGCCCGTGACGTGCCGCTCCCGGTCGAGGCGTTCGTCGGCGACCCGATGGCCGTGATCGAGGACCCGGACGTCGACATCGTGTGTGAGCTGATCGGCGGGCTCGACCCGGCCGGATCACTGGTGCTGGCCGCGTTCGAACGCGACAAGCCGGTCGTCACGGCCAACAAGGAGCTGCTGGCCAACCGTGGCCGCGAGCTGTTCGACGCCTCGGACGACAAGGGCCTGGACCTGTACTTCGAGGCCTCGGTCGGCGGGGGGATCCCGCTGATCCGCCCGCTCAAGGAGTCGCTGACCGGCGAGCGCGTGCGCCGCGTCATGGGCATCGTCAACGGCACGACGAACTTCATCCTCACGAAGATGTCCGAGGAGGGTCGCGGGTTCGACGACGTCCTGGCGCAGGCAAAGCGCCTGGGGTACGCCGAGGCCGACCCGACCGCCGACGTCGAGGGCCACGATGCGGCGGCCAAGTGCGCGATCCTGGCGTCGATCGCGTTCAACGCCCGCGTGGTCGCGAGCGACGTCTACCGCGAGGGCATCGCGAGCGTCACCACCGAGGACATCGAGTTCGCCCGCCGCCTCGGCTACGAGATCAAGCTCCTGGCGATCGCCGAGATGGGACCGGACGAGCGGATCTCGGCGAGGGTGCACGCCGCGATGATCCCCGTCACCCACCCGCTGGCGTCGGTCCGGGACGCGTACAACGCGGTGTTCGTCGAGGGCCCGGACGTCGGCGAGCTCATGTTCTACGGGCGCGGCGCGGGCGGGGAGGCGACGGCGACCGCGGTGGTGGGTGACCTCGTCACGGTGGCTCGCAACCTGCTGGCGGGCGCGCGCGGCGTCGGGTGCACCTGCTTCTACGAGCGCACGATCCGCCCGATCGAGGAGCTGACCGGGCAGTACTATCTGCTGCTGCGCGTCGAGGACCGGCCGGGCGTGCTGGCCGAGATCGCGAGCGTGTTCGCCCGCAGCGACGTCTCGATCAAGAGCGTGTGGCAGGAGGGGTTCGGCGACGACGCGCAGCTGGTGTTCATCACGCACCGCGCGCGCGAGGGCGCGTTCCAGGAGGCCGTCGCCGCGCTGCGCGGCCTGCCCGCCGTCGAGGAGGTCCGGAGTGTGCTCCGGGTCGAGGCCGAGGAGTAGCCGTGGCCGAGGTCTGGCGCGGCGTGATCGAGGAGTACCGCGACCGGCTTCCGGTGACCGAGAGCACGCCGGTGGTCACGCTCGGAGAGGGCGGCACGCCGCTCGTGCGCTCCGAACCCCTTTCGATGGAGACCGGGTGCGAGGTCTACCTGAAGTACGAGGGCGCGAATCCCACCGCCTCGTTCAAGGACCGCGGGATGACGCTCGCGATCAGCAAGGCGATCGAGGAGGGCTCGAAGGCCGTGGTGTGCGCCTCGACCGGCAACACGAGCGCGAGCGCGGCCGCCTACGCCGGAAAGGCCGGGCTCACGTGCGCCGTCCTGGTGCCCAAGGGCAACATCGCGCCCGGGAAGATGGCGGCCACGCTCGCCCACGGGGCGCGCGTGCTGGAGGTGGAGGGGAACTTCGACGCGTCGCTCGACCTGGCGCGCGGGCTGGCCGAGGACCACCCGGTGACGCTCGTGAACTCGGTCAACCCGCACCGGCTGCAGGGTCAGAAGACCTGCGCGTTCGAGATCGCGGACGCGCTCGGTCGCGCGCCCGACGTCCACTGCCTGCCGGTGGGCAACGCCGGGAACATCTCGAGCCACTGGATGGGCTACTCGGAGTACCTGGCCGACGGCGTGATCCACGAGCCGCCTCGCCTGTTCGGCTTCCAGGCGAGCGGGGCCGCGCCGCTGGTGCTGGGCAGGCCGGTCGAGGAGCCGCACACGATCGCCTCCGCGATCCGCATCGGGAACCCCGCCTCGTGGGACCTCGCGATCGCGGCGGCCTCCGAGTCGGAGGGCGCGATCATGGCCGTGACCGATCGCGACATCCTGGCCGCCTACCGGCGGGTGGCCCACGAGGGCCTGTTCGCCGAGCCTGCGTCGGCGGCGAGCGTGGCCGGCCTCCTCCGGTTGTCGGCCGAGGGACGCCTGCAAGGGGGCTCGACCGTCGTCTGCGTCCTCACCGGTCATGGGCTGAAGGATCCCGAGTGGGCCGTCACCGGCGCGGCCGAACCGACGACGGTGCCGGCGAACGCGGACGCGGTCGCGGCCGAGCTCGGCTTCTAGCATGCGGCGGCTCACAGCGACGGTCCCGGCCACCTCGGCCAACCTCGGGCCCGGGTTCGACTGCTTCGGGCTCGCGCTCGACCTGTGCAACGAGGTGACGTTCGAGCCGGGCGCCGAGCCCGGCATCTCGTGGGAGGGGGAGGGCGCCGGCGAGCTCCCGACCGACGGCTCGGACCACGTGAGCCGGGCGATCGCCGCCACCGCCGGACGCGCCGGGCACGAGGCGCCGGCGGGCGCGATCCGCGGCATCAACCGGATCCCGCTCCAACGGGGGCTGGGGTCGTCGGCCGCGGCCGCCGTGGCAGGTGTCGCGCTCGCGAACGCCGCGCTGGGCCTCGGCCTCGAGCCCACCCAGGTGCTGGAGATCGCGGCCGGGCTCGAGGGTCACCCCGACAACGCGGCCGCGGCGGTCTTCGGCGGCTTCACGATGGTGCTCGACGACCAGGTCGTGGCGCGGTTCGACCCCGACCCGGACCTCCGTCCGGCGCTGTTCGTGCCGGCGGACGCCCGGGTCTCGACCGAGGCGGCTCGCGCGGCCCTGCCCGAGACGGTCCCGCACGCCGACGCCGCGTCGAACGCGGGCCACGCGGCGCTCACGGCGGTCGCGTTGCTGCACGACCCCGGACTGCTGCCGCGGGCGATGCGCGACCGCCTGCACGAGGACGTCCGGCTCGCGCTCGTGCCCGAGGTCCGCGCGCCGTTCGACCGGCTCCGCGAGGCCGGCCTCGCCGTCTGCGTCGCGGGCTCGGGACCGAGCCTGCTCACGTTCGAGCGCGACGACGTCGTGACGCCGGATCCGGACGAGGGCTGGACGGTGCTGCGCGTGCCCGTGCGTGCCTCGGGCGTCGACATCCGGGAAGGCTGAAGACGCGTATCACCTGCGACGATGGGTGAAGGATGACCGTCAACGATCCCGAGCCGGCCCGCCGCGGGGACCCGGACCCGCCGCTCAGCGTGGTCGGGCAGCCGGCCGAAGCGGAGCCGGCACCCGCCGAACCCGGTCAGGGCGCCTCCCCGGTGCTGCTGACCGACCTGGCCAGCAAGACGCTTGCGGTCAAGGAAGCCGAGACCTTCCTGTACTCCGACCTCGAGGGCGATCTCGACCACGGCGGCGACATCGGCCTGGGCCTGTACGCGCACGACACCCGGTTCCTTTCGCGGTTCCGCCTCACGATCAACGGCCGCGATCTCGTGCTGCTCTCGTCCTCGGCCGAGCGCGGCTACATGGCCCACGTGGACCTCACCAACCCGGACCTGTTCGAGGGGGACGAGCTGTGCGCGCCGCAGCAGACGATCAACGTCCGGCGCGTGCGTGCGATCCGGGGCTCGCTGTTCGAGCGCATCCGGATCAAGAACTACAACCCATTCGAGGTCACGCTCGAGGTCGAGCTGCGGTTCGGCGCAGACTTCGCCGACATCTTCGAGGTCCGCGGCATGACGGAGCGACGCTCGGCGGGCACGCCGCCGACGGTGGACGGCTCCGAGATCGCGTTCGCGCACGACGCCCGGGACGGCGTCCGAAGGACCACCAGGATCCGGTTCGGGCTCGAGCCCGATCGCATCGACGTGGAGGGCGACCTCGCCACCGCGTCCTTCCGGGTCGACCTCGAGCCCAACCAGACGAGACTGGTGACGGTGACGGTCGAGCCGGACGCCGGCGGCGAGCCGACGTCGAGAGCGCCCGACTTCGACCATGCGGTGCACGAACTCCGCCGGAGCTACGAGGAATGGGAGCGCGAGTCGACGCGCATCATCACCGACAACGAGCTGTTCAACGAGCTGCTGGACCGCAGCCTGCGAGACCTCCGCGCGCTCTACACGCGCGTTGACGGCAACGGCGTGCTGGCGGCGGGGATCCCGTGGTACGTGACGATCTTCGGCCGCGACTCGCTGATCGCGGCCCACCAGTTCCTCACGGTCAACACGCGGCCGGCGCGCGAGGCCCTCAGGGTCCTGGCCGAACGCCAGGGCACGGAGGTCAACGACTGGCGCGACGAGCAGCCGGGCAAGATCCTGCACGAGGTGCGCGAAGGCGAGCTCGCCCGCGCGGGGATCCTGCCGCACTCGCCGTACTACGGGTCGGTGGACTCGACGCCGTGGTTCGTCATCGTGTACGCACAGCACCTTCGGTGGACCGGCGACGTGGGGTTCGCGCGGGAGCTCCTGCCCGCGGCCGAGGCCGCGATGCGGTGGATCGACGAGTACGGCGACCTGGACGGCGACGGGTTCGTCGAGTACCTGTGCCGCTCGCCGCGAGGGATCCGCAACCAGGGGTGGAAGGACTCGCACGACGCGATCGTGCACGCCGACGGCGACCTGGCCGAGCCGCCGATCGCTTTGGCCGAGGTCCAGGGCTACGTGTACCTGGCGAAGACACGGATGGCGGACGTCTACCGCGCGCTCGGGCGTCCCGAGGACGCGCTCATGCTGGAGCACGAAGCCGAACGCCTGAAGGCGCGCTTCAACGAGGCGTTCTGGATGGAGGAGGAGCGCTTCTTCGCCGGCGCACTGGACGCCGACAAGCGGCAGGTCCGGACGCTGATGTCGAACCCCGGCCACTGCCTGTACTGCGGGATCGTCGACGAGGACAAGGCACTGCCGCTGGCCAAGGGGCTGCTCGCGCCGGACATGTTCTCGGGTTGGGGAGTCAGAACGATGAGCCGGTCGGCCGCGGCCTACAACCCGATGAGCTACCACAACGGCTCGGTGTGGCCGCACGACAACGCGCTGATCGCGGCGGGGCTCAAGCGCTACCGGTTCGCGCGTGCCACCAACCGTGTGACGACGGCGCTGTTCGACGCGGCCGTGTCGGCGGACTACCTACGGCTACCCGAGCTGTTCTGCGGCTTCACGCGCCGAACGCCGAACCGGCCGGTCAGTTACCCGATCGCCTGCTCGCCGCAGGCGTGGGCCGCGGGCGCGCCGTTCCTGATGCTGCAGGCGATCCTCGGGCTGTCGGCACGGGCCCACGAGAACCTGCTCACGGTCAATCTGCCCCACCTGCCGTCGTGGCTCAACACCGTCGAGGTCCGCAACCTCAAGGTGGGGGACAGCAGCGTCAGCATGGTGTTCCGCCGCGAGGGAGAGATCACGTCGTTCTCGCTGCTCTCGCGCGAGGGCGACCTGCGCGTAGTGATGGAGGAGTAGCCCAAAGAAGCAGGGGTCAGTCGATGCAGGGGCCCGTGTCGACCTCGCTCGTCCGGCCGACCGCGTCTCGCAGCGCCTCGTCCACCTCGCTGGCCGCGATCGCGTAGCCCACGTCCTCGTCGCCGGAGGACGCCGCGAACACCACCCCGCCCACCCGCCCGTTCGCCAGGACGAACGGGCCGCCCGAGTTGCCCGGCCGCACGAGCGTCTGGAGCTCGACCACGAGGCGCTCGACCTGGTTTCGACTGTAGATGTCGCGCCCGACCGCGTCGAACGAGCGCCGGACGGCGGCCCGCTGCGCCTTCAACGGGCCGCCTCCCGGGTAGCCGAGGACGGCCCCGGGCGCGCCGCGATCCACCGGCTCGGTGGCCAGGCGCAGGGGCGGTCCCGGCGTGCTCCCCACGTGCAGGACCGCGATGTCGAGGTCGGGGTCGAACAGCACCGTGTCGGCCGGCTCCTCGCCGCCG
The DNA here is from genome assembly GCA_046731295.1 of Actinomycetota bacterium. Taxonomy (GTDB): domain Bacteria; phylum Actinomycetota; class UBA4738; order UBA4738; family HRBIN12; genus DASSJM01. The sequence continues at coordinate 6,550 of JBKPKU010000082.1, read as the reverse complement.
GCCCCGGTGCGGATCTCGGGGTCGTCGACGCCGGCTACGACATGGGCGTTCGTGACGACGTAGCCGTCGGAGGCGACGAAGCCGGATCCCTCCTGGATCAGGTCGCATGCGTTGCCGAGCACCTGGACGGTGCTCGCCGCGGCCGCGTCCGCGGCCGCCCGGGCCTGTTCCTGGCTGGGCGGGTGCACGGGTTCGGCGGGCAGCGGCGGGATGCCGGAGAACACGTCGGGGAAGCCGAACCGGTTGAACAGCCGGCGGGCCTGCGCGAGCAGAGACGGGGGTTCGGGGAGCGCAGCGTCGAGCCCGCGCACGATCGCGGAGTCCCGGATCTCTGCCGACAGGCCCGGGAAGGGCCCGTTGGCGAGGTTCAGCGCGAGGAACCAGATCGCGAGCAGCGACGCGACCACCGCGACGGCGGAGCCCGCCACGGCGTCTGCCCTGCCGAACCTCGATGAGGTCTTCGCCCGCGCGCGCATGCCGAGGAACCACCCGGCCGCGTTGCCAACCGCGGCGATCGCGAGCACGACCAGCACGAGGACGCCGGCGCGAGCCGCGGGGCTGTCGAACGCGCCGGCCACTACAGGCGCGAGCAGCGCGCCAATGGCCAGCCCGATCAGCAGCCCGCCGAACCCGAATGCCTGCAACGTGAGACCGCGGCGGTAGCCCGTGTACCCGGCCACCAGCACGATCACGAGCAGGAGCAGATCCAGGACGTTCAATGCCCCGTATGGTCCCACGTGCCCTACGCCGGTCCTCGCCGGGCGTTCCCACGGAGGCCTCGCCGGGCGCGCGGCTACACTGGACGCGACGTGGTCACGATCGCCCACATCTCCGATCCGCACGTCGGCTCGCCCTACTTCGTTCCGAACCTGATGAACCGAGTGATCGTCGAACTGAACGATCTCGAGCCCGACGTGGTGGTCTGCAGCGGCGACCTCACCAATGAGGGCTACCGGCAGGAGTACAAGAATTGGGTCGCCTACGCCGAACGCATCCGCGCGCCGATGTACACGGTGCCCGGCAACCACGACGCCCGCAACGTCGGCTACCTCCATTTCGAGGAGCTCGTCGGCCCCCGCGATTGGAGCACCGACGTCGAGGGCGTCCGCCTGGTGGGCGTGGACTCCAGCGAGCCCGACCTGAACGAAGGACAGATCGGGCGCGAGCGCTACGGGTGGGTCCACGAGCACTTCGACGTACCCGCCGAGCTCAAGGTCTTCGTCCTGCACCACCACCTGCTGCCGATCCCCGGCACGGGCCGCGAGCGCAGCACGGTCATGGACGCGGGCGACCTGCTCGAGGAGCTGATCCAAGCGGGCGTGAACGTCGTGCTCTCGGGCCACAAGCACGTGCCGTACGTGTGGCGGCTCGAGGACCTGTACGTCGCCAACGCGGGGACCGTGGCGTCCCTGCGCCTGCGCGGCTACACCAAGCCCTGCTACAACGTGCTCGAGTTCGTGAACGACGAGGTGAAGATCACGCGCCGGTACCCGTTCGGCGGCGAGAGCGTGATCGCGCACTTCTGCCTGTCGACCGGCGAGCAGTACTATCGGGAGCTCGAGCCGCCGGTGCAGCAGCGACGACTGTCGGCCGCCCAGCAGGGAGACCTCTAGCTCCTCCTCATCCCCAAGGAGTCCCGAACCCGTGAAGGTCCTCGTCCTCGTGGACGGTGAGCACTATCCCTCCGTGACCCGGTGGGCCATCGAGGGGCTGCGCGGCCGTGGCGTGGATCCGATGGCGGCGCTGTTCGTCGGCGGCGGCGAGAAGCTCGACGCGACCGGCACGCTCGACCTCGGCCTGCCCGAACGCCGCCCCGTCGCGACGCCGTCCGCCGCGCTCGCCGAGGCGATCGACGAGCTCGGCCCCGAGGCGGTCGTCGACCTGTCGGACGAGCCCGTGCTCGGCTACCGGGAGCGCATGGAGGTCGCGGCCGTGGCCCTGTCCAGGGGGATCCCCTACGTGGGCCCCGACTTCCGGCTGGATCCACCCGTCGACCAGGCGCCGCTCCCGGCGACGACGGTCGTGGTTATCGGGACCGGCAAGCGCGCCGGCAAGACCGCCGTGGCCGGAGAGGCCGCGCGCGTGGCCTCGGCGCACGGGTTCGAACCCGTCGTGGTGGCGATGGGGCGGGGCGGCCCGCCCGAACCCGAGGTGGCCGAGGCGGGCTCGGTCACCGTCGACGGCCTCCTGGAGCTCGCGCGCGGCGGGCGACACGCCGCCTCGGACTACCTCGAGCTCTCGCTCACGACCGGCGTGACGTCGGTGGGAGCGCGGCGGGCGGGCGGCGGCCTGGCCGGCCGGGCCATGGCCACCAACGTCCGCGACGCGGCCGAGCTCGCCGTTGAGCTGGGCGCCCGGACGCTCATCGTCGACGGCAGCGGTGCCTCGGTGCCGCCGTTCCCATGGGATGCGGGGATCCTGGTCGTGCCCTCCACGGTCCCGGCCGAGTACCTGGGCGGTTACCTGGGGCCGCTGCGACTGTTGCTATCGGACCTCGTGGTTGTTACGATGGGTCACAGCCCAGCCGGGCTCGAGAACATCCCTACCCTGCAGTCCCACGTCGAACGGTTGCACGCTGATGCCCGGCTCATCGTGACGGATTTCGAACCACAGCCACTCGGCGATGTGCGTGGGAAGGACGTGTTCTTCGCCACGACGGCCCCGGGGGCGGTCGCCGCGAGGCAGACGGAAACCCTCGAGCGAACCCACGGATGCCGAGTGGTCGGGTGGAGCGCCCGACTGGCCGACCGGGCCGGGCTGGCGCAAGACCTCGACGGGGCGGAGGCGTACGAAGTGCTCCTGTCGGAGCTGAAGGCCGCGGCGGTCGACGTTGCCTGCGACCGGGCGCTGGCCAGGGGCGCCGAGGTGATCTTCGTCGACAACCGAGCCGTCGCGTTGGAGGGCGACACGGACCTTCCCACAGCCCTGAGGGAGACGATCGGCCTCGCCGAAGAGCGAAGCGCCAAGAGAACCGCCTGACGCAGATGACGAACGACCCCAAGAACCCCCAGATCCTGATCTCGGATCGCGACTCGGGCCTTCCGTACTCGAAGGGCCTGATGGCCTCCCAGGTGATGGTGACCGGGCTGTCGCCCGTGCGCGCCTACCAGGTGGCCGAGGCGATCGAGGAGCGCCTGCACGAACTGGGCGTGCCGTCGGTCTCCAGCGTCCAGCTGAACGAGCTCGCGCTCGCGGTCCTGGCCGACCTGGCCGGCGAGCGCTACGCGCGCAACTTCCTGCGGTGGCGCGAGATCGAGGCGCTCAAGGTCCCGCTCGTCGTGCTGATCGGCGGGACGACCGGCGTGGGCAAGTCCACGCTCGCGACCCAGCTCGCCACGCGTCTGGGGATCGTGCGCGTGGTCGCGACCGACGCGATCCGCGAGGTGATGCGCGCGCTGTTCTCGCACGAGCTGATGCCTTCGCTGCATGCGTCCTCGTTCGAGGCGGGCTCGGTGCTCCGCGAGCCGCCGTCGAAGGACGCGGTCGTCGTCGGCTTCCGCGAGCAGACCGCGGCCGTGGCCGTCGGCGTGCAGGCGCTGGTCGAACGCGCCGCGATGGAGGGCACGCATCTGATCATCGAGGGCGCGCACGTCGTCCCGGGCTTCATGGACCTCGAGCCCTGGGCCCAGAGCATCCTGGCCGTGCCGCTCGTCGTGACGATCGAGGACGAGGACGTGCACCGCAGCCACTTCGCGGTGCGAGCGGTCGAGCACGCCGGCCGTCCCGCCCAGCGCTACCTGGATCGATTCGACGACATCCGTCGCGTCCAGCGTTACATCAAGAGCCAGGCCCTGTCGCACGGCGTCCCGGTGATCACCAACTACAGCTTCGATCGCGCGCTCGCGGCCATCATCGATCTGGTCATGGAGCGCGCGACCGAACGAACGTCGCGGGGGGAGCCGGTGGACCAGCGCGAGCGCGCGGCCGCCGCACAGTCAGTCCGCGCGAGCCAAGGAGGAAGACTATGAAGCTGTTCCTGGACACCGCCAACATCGAGGAGATCCGCGAGATCAATCGCTGGGGCGTGCTGGGCGGCGTGACCACGAACCCGTCGCTCGTGGCCAAAGAGGCCGACGATCCCGAACAGGTGTGGAAGGAGATCCTGACCGAGGTCGAGGGGCCGATCTCGCTCGAGACCACCGAGCTCGAGGCCGAGCCCATGTACCAGCAGGGCGTCGACCTCGCGCAGATGGCGCCGAACGCGGTCGTCAAGGTCCCGATGACGCCCAACGGTCTGATCGCCGGCCGGCGCCTGGTCGCCGAGGGTATCCGGATCAACGTGACGCTGGTGTTCTCGCCGGCGCAGGCGATCCTGGCGGCCGAGATCGGCGCGTTCATCGTCTCGCCGTTCCTCGGGCGCCTGGACGACGTGGCGGCCGACGGGATGGACGTCCTGCGCAAGATCTGCGACATCTACGAGATCCAGGGCTACGACACGCAGGTGCTCGCTGCCTCGCTGCGTCACCCGATGCACATCGTGGAATCGGCGCTCGCCGGCGCCGACATCGCCACGATGCCGTTCGCGGTGTTCACGCAGCTGGTCAAGCACCCGCTCACCGACATCGGATTGGAGAAGTTCCTCGGGGACTGGCAGTCCCTCAAGAAGGAACTCGAGAAAGGAGCCTGAGTGGCTACCACAGACAAGACCGCTCTCGAGGGCAAGGTCGCCGCGGAGCTGCACCAGATCGCGGCCGACCTCGGCATCGAGGGCCACAAGGGTCTGAAGAAGGCCGACCTGGTCGACAGGATCCTTGCCCACACCAACGGCGGCGGTTCGGCGCCGTCGGATGGCGGCGGCTCGTCCGTCGCCACGGACGCCGCGCCCGCCCAGAGCGAACAGGCCTCGCCCCCGGCGTTCACCGACACGCGCGAGCCGTCGGGCAACGGCGACACGCGGCAGCGCACGCGCGAGGACCGTCCACGGGAGGACCGGCGCGACGACCGTGGCCCCCGCGACGACCGCCGCGGCGGCAGGCCCGAGGGGAGCGTGCGCGAACGTGAGGGCGGTCCGCGCCGCCGTCCGTCGCGCGAGGAGCGCCGGCGCCAGCGCGAGGAGCGCCGCCAGCGCGAGATAGAGATGCGCGAGGAGGAGCTCGCCACCGCCCCGACCGCGACCGGGCTGCTCGACATCCTGCCCGAGGGCTACGGGTTCCTGCGGACCTCCGGGTACCTGCCGGGGCAGCAGGACATCTACGTCTCGCTGTCGCAGGTTCGGCGCTTCATGCTGCGCAAGGGCGACACGGTCACGGGCAAGGTGCGCCAGCCCAAGGACAACGAGAAGTACTTCGCGCTGCTGCAGATCGACTCGGTCAACGGGATGGATCCCGAGGTGGCCAAGCAGCGGCCGAACTTCGACAAGCTGACGCCGCTGTTCCCGAACGAGCGCGTTCGTCTGGAGCACAGCCCTGCGGCCGTGAGCGAGCGGATCATCGACCTCGTTGCCCCCATCGGCAAGGGCCAGCGCGGCATGGTGGTCTCGCCGCCCAAGGCCGGGAAGACGACGATCCTCAAGCAGATCGCGAACGGATTCCTGAATGCAGATCCGAACATGCACGTGATCATCCTGCTGGTCGACGAGCGGCCGGAGGAAGTAACTGACTGGCAGCGAACCGTCGAGGCGGCCGAGGTCGTGTACTCGACGTTCGACAAGCCGCCGGACCAGCACATCCAGGTGACCGAGCTCGTGCTCGAGAGGGCCAAGCGCCTGGCCGAGATGGGCCAGGACGTGGCGATTCTGCTGGACAACATCACCCGGCTGGCGAGGGCCTACAACCTCGCGGCGCCGGCGTCGGGCAAGATCCTGTCGGGGGGCATCGACTCGACGGCCCTGTACCCGCCGCGGCGATTCTTCGGGGCGGCTCGGAACATCGAGGAAGGCGGTTCGCTCACCATCATCTCCTCCGCCCTGGTGGAGACCGGGTCTCGGATGGATGATGGGATCTTCGAGGAGTTCAAGGGCACCGGAAACATGGAGCTGCGGCTCGACCGTCAGCTCGCCGAGAAGCGACTGTTCCCCGCGATCAACGTCGAGGCAAGTGGCACCCGCAAGGAGGAGCTGCTCATGCCGAGCGAGGAGCTGGCGCTCGTGTGGCGCCTGCGCCGGGTGCTCCACGCGCTCGAGCCGGCGGCCTCCCTCGAGCTGCTCACCGACAAGATCCGCGCGACGAAGTCCAACGAGCAGTTCCTGCGGGAGATCGCCAAGGCCCCGTCGGCGTAGGCTGGGCGGGCGCAGGAACGAACAGAAGAGGAGCGAACGACACATGAAGCAGGGCATCCACCCCGAGTACGTGGTCGCGACGGTTCATTGCTCGTGCGGCAACACGTTCACGACCCGCAGCACGCGTTCGGAGCTGCGCGTGGAGATCTGCTCGAACTGCCACCCCTTCTACACGGGCAAGCAGAAGCTCGTTGACACGGGGGGCCGCGTCGAGCGGTTCCAGCGTCGCTACGCCAAGCAACAGGCCGACCAGGCCGTCGCCTCCAAGGCGCGCGAGGCCGACCGCGCGGCGGCGGCCAAGGCGCGCGAGCGCGAGGCGGCCCGGACCGCGGC
>JBKPKU010000081.1:0-63945 GCA_046731295.1 Actinomycetota bacterium | reverse complement strand
GTGACGTGGTGGCCGTCGGGCAGCTCATCGGCGCGACCGGTACGGGCCATCCGGGATCGGCCGTGCCGCACCTGCACCTGGGCGTCCGCCTCGACGGCCAGTACCTGGATCCGCTGACCTTCCTCGCGTCGCTCGGCGTGCAGGACCTGATCCGCCTGGTGCCGCTCGCCGCCTGAGGTCGGAGGCCGCAGATCCGGGTCGGACCCGGCGGCCGCGGATAGGATGTGCCGCCCCCGACCAGGAGAGCTCACCTGTTCCGCATGTCGTCACATCGCCGACCGAAGCGCGCCCTGCTCGTGTCGGCAAGCGTCGCCGCGCTGGTCGCGGCAGCGCTGCTCGGTGGGACCGCGGCCGCGCAGGAGGAGACGACGTGGTCGCAGTACCAGGGCGACCCCGAGCACGATGGGTACGCACCGGACGGTCCCCAGCCACCGTTCCGGGTGCGGTGGACGCTTCCCGCCCCGGCGGGCGTCTCGCTCTCGGCCGCGGTGGTGGAGGGCAACGTCGCAATCACGGTCGGCGAGGAGGCCGTGTACGGGGTCGACATCGCCAGCGGCGAGGTCGCGTGGCAGATCCCGCGCGCCGGCGGCCCGCTGTCGGTCCCGGCGGTCGCGTCCGACGCCGCCGGACGACGGGTCCTGGTCTACGTCGAGGGACCGGCCGTGGCGATCTCGGGCCCGGCGTCCCCGAGCGCCTCCCCGAGTCCATCGGGAACGACCTCATCGCCTTCCGCGAGCCCTTCCCCCGCAGACGATGAGGAGAACCACTCGACCGTCGTGGCCATCCGGCTGCGCGACCGCACGGAGCTGTGGCGGACGCCGCTCGAGGACGTCTCGCGAAGCGGGGTCACGATCCAGGGCGGCGCCGTGTTCGTGGGGGACGACAGCGGGACGGTCTACGCCTTGTCGCTGGACGACGGGACCGTCACCTGGAGGGAGCAGGTTGGCGGTCGAGCGGACACCTCGGTCGCCGTCGCCGACGGCAACGCGTACGTGGTCGCCCGCGACGCGGACACGCCGCGCGTGGTCGTGGCGGGGTTCGACGCCACGACGGGCGAGCGGGCCTGGTCCCCGCTCTCGCTGCAGGTGAGCTCGACCGCGGGTTCGGCGCCGACGGCGGGTGGGGGATCGCTGTTCCTGGGCTCGGCGGACCGCCGCATCCGGGCGCTGGACGCCTCGAACGGCGACGAGCAATGGAACGCGCTCGTCCTGTCGGTTTTCTCGCCCGCGACCGCGCTCGCCTACGACGGACAGAGCGTGTTCGCCGCCGACGTGGCGGGCGGCCTGTATCGCCTGGACGCCGCCGACGGCACGAGGCAATGGAGCTTCCACCTGAACGAGACCGTGCTCCGGAGCGCCCCGGTCGTGTCGGGCTCGTACGCTTTGCTGGGTCTGGGCAACGGAGGGATGGTGGCCGTCGACGTCTCGTCGGGGCACCTGGTGTGGCGCAGCCCCGTCACGTCCGGGCTGATCGGCTCGATCGCGCTCGCGAGCGACGCGGTGATCGCGGTCAAGGGCGGCCGGGACGCGGGCCTGATCGCCTTCGAGCACGACCCGGACGGGACGCTGCTCGACGAGCCGTCGCCCACACAGTTCGAGGCCGGCACGTCCTTGTCCCGGTGGGCGATCGCAGCCGGCTTGGTGTTCGGGATCGCGCTGGCTCTCGGCGTGCTCGCTCGGCGGCGGTTCGGCACGTCGGCGGAGGCGACCGCCGAGGAGGACGTCGCGGACGCCTTCGACGAGGACGAACCGGACGACTCGTCCGAGGACGAGGATGACCACGAGGCGTCCGACGGCGACGAAGACGAGGAGGACCGGTGACCACCAAGAAGCGCAGGCGACCGCAGCGGCCGCGGCCGGCGCCCGCCGAGCCCGAGACCGTCGAGGTGGAAGAGGAGGCCCCGCAGCGCCGGCCTTTCGGCTCCGGGCTCCTGTCGGGCGGGCCCTCGGCGATGCCGCCGATCGGTCGCTCGCTCGGCAACGGCCTGCTCGCGGTCGTCTCCTCACCGATCCTGCTGGCGATCGCCGTGGTCGTCCCGCTGCTGGCCTGGCTCGCGCTGCTGGCCCTGGGCTTCGAGGGACGCCCGTCGCTGCTGGTCGACGTGCTCGCGCTCCCGCCGATCTCGACGTACTTCGACCTGGGGACGGGCGAGAGCCTGCTGAGCCTCGGGCCGAGCTTCCTGGTCTTCATCGGCGTGGCGGTGCTGGTGCGCAGCCTTCTCTACGGGCTGCTGGCGGGGATGATCGTGGAGACGCTGGAGGACGGCCGTGTCTCGAAATGGGGCCTGCTCAGGGGCGTCTCGGCGATCCCGACCGTGCTGGCCGTGAACCTGCTCTCGTTCTCGCTGATCCTGGCGAGCAACGTGATCTTCCCGGTGCTCGGCCCGGGGATCGGGCTCCTGGCCGCGATCGGCGCGCTCGTCGGCGGGTTGTTCTTCCTCGGGTTCGCGCCGACGGCGGCGGCACGCCAGCAGCGCGCCGTCGTCGAGTCGATCCGTCGATCCGGCCGGGCGGCGATGCTGCCCGGGAGCCGCCACGTCCTGTTCTGCGCGATCTACTTCTTCATCGCGCTGCCGGTGGTGGTCGGCCTGGCACCCGGCGGGTCCGAGATCACCGCGAACCCGACGCTCTCCGGCTGGATCTTCATCTCGGCCGCGAGCGTCCTGCACCTGGCGTTCATGGCGGCGCTCGCGTACCGATGGATCGGCGTGGAGCCGGCCGTGCCCGAGGAGCCCGTGCGGCGCCGACAGACCCAGCGACGCCAGCCGGCCCCCCGTCAGCGCGGGCGCCGCTAGCCGTCCGGGCCGGGCGGGACATCTGCGCTGGTAAACTGCGCGTTCGCCGGCGTCTCGACGCCGAGCACACACGCCCGGGGATCTCGTTCGGGGTCCCGGTCCAGGTCGGACGCGAGACGCTCGCGCCCGCCGAGGGGACCGGGCCGACGGTGGCCGAACCGGGCGGAGGGACAACCGGAAGGAGGCGCACCATGCCCGTCGTCACCAGGCGGGAGCTCCTCGAGGCAGGGGTGCACTTCGGGCACCAGACCAGACGCTGGAACCCGAAGATGGGCCGGTACCTGTACGGGGAACGCTCCGGGATCTACATCATCGACCTCGAGAAGACCCTGAACGGGCTCGAGGAGGCCTACGCGTTCGCGAGCGACCTCGGGCGCCGCGGCGGGGTCGTCCTGTTCGTCGGCACCAAGAAGCAAGCTCAGGAGGTCATCGCCGAGCACGCCAACAGGGTCGGGATGCCGTTCGTCACCACGCGGTGGCTGGGCGGGATGCTCACGAACTTTCAGACCGTGTCCCGCAGGCTGCTCCGCCTGCGAGAGCTCCGGGAGATGGAGCGCACCGGCGCGTTCGACTTCCTACCCAAGCGCGAGGCGATCCGCCTTCGCCACGAGAAGGAGAAGCTCGAGCGCAACCTGGGCGGCATGCAGAGCCTCGAGCGGCTGCCCGACGCCGTCTTCGTGATCGACACGAAGAAGGAGCACATCGCGGTCAACGAGGCGCGCAAGCTCGGCGTCCCCGTCATCGCCATCGTCGACACCAACTGCGACCCCGACGAGGTCGACTACGTGATCCCCGGCAACGACGACGCGATCCGGTCGGTTTCGTTGGTGACCCGGCTGATCGCCGACGCGCTGGCCGAGGGGACGCAGGCGGGCCGCGAGGCCCGGGTCACCCGAGCCACGGGCCCAGAGATCGAACCGGAGCCCGAGCCGGTGACGGCTCCCGCGCGGGCGGCGTCCGAGGCTCCCGCCGAGACGCCCGCCGCCGAACCCACACACACCGAACCCGCCGTGGAGACGACATGACGATGACCGAGATCAGTGCCAAGCAGGTGAAGGAGCTCCGGGACCGAACCGGCGCCGGCATGATGGACGCCAAGCGGGCCCTGCAGGAGGCCGACGGCGACATGGCCAAGGCAGAGGAGATCCTCAAGACCAGGGGACAGGCGTCGCTCGCCAAGCGTGCGAGCCGCTCGACCGGACAGGGGCGGGTGGACGCCTACGTCCACTTCAACAACACCGTCGGCGTGCTCATCGAGGTCAACTGCGAGACCGACTTCGTCGCCAACACCGATGAGTTCAAGCAGCTGGTCAAGGACCTCGCGCTCCACATCGCAAGCCCGTCCGCGCCGAGGTACGTCACCCGCGAGGAGGTCCCGGCCGAGGTGCTCGAGGGCGAGCGGCGCATCTTCGAGGCGCAGGCGCGTGAGCTCGGCAAGCCCGACAACGTCATCCCGAACATCGTCGAGGGCAAGCTCAGGGCCTTCTACGAGGAGACGGTCCTGCTGGAGCAGCCGTACGTGAAGGACGACTCGAGGACGATCCAGGGACTACTGGACGAGCTGTCGGCCAAGGTAGGCGAGAAGCTCGTGGTCCGCCGGTTCGTGCGGTACAGGGTGGGCGAGGAGACCGAGTAGGGTTAGCCCATGCCGGAGGGGAACCACGCGCAGGAGGCCGGCCGGCCGCTGTTCCATCGCGTGCTGCTGAAGCTCTCCGGGGATGCTTTCGCGCCCGCGGAGACGGGCTACGGCATCTCGACCGAGGCGACGGGCCTGCTGGCACGCGAGCTTGCCGACGTGGTCGATCTCGGCGTTCAGTGCGCGGTCGTGGTCGGCGGCGGCAACATCTTCCGCGGTCGCCAGGCTCCGGGGATCGACCGGTCGCGCGCCGACTACATGGGCATGCTCGCGACCGTGATGAACGCGCTCGCGCTGCAGGACGCGCTGGAGAAGATCCACGTCCCCACGCGCGTGCAGACGGCCATCCACATGGCGCAGATCGCCGAGCCGTACATCCCGCTGCGGGCGGTCCGGCACATCGAGAAGGGGCGCGTCGTGGTGTTCGCGGCCGGGATCGGCGCCCCGTACTTCTCGACGGACACGACCGCGGCACAGCGCGCGCTCGAGATCGGCGCGCAGGCGATCCTGAAGGGCACGAAGGTGGACGGCGTCTACACCGCCGATCCGCACGTCGATCCGACCGCTGAGCGATTCGAGACGATCGAATACCTCGACGTCCTGCGAGAGGGCTACTCGGTCATGGACGCGACGGCCATCAGCCTGTGTATGGAGAACGGCCTGCCGATCATCGTGTTCGACTTCCGTCAGGAAGGGAACATCCGCAAGGCCGTCTCGGGGGAGCCGATCGGCACGCTGGTGCACGGCGGCGCCCGATGACCGTCGAGACCGCGCTCGCGGCGGCCGCCGAGAAGATGGACAAGGCGATCGCCGTCCTGAAGGACGAGCTTGCCGGGGTTCGCACCGGACGAGCGACGCCCGCGCTGCTGCAGCGGATCGTCGTGGACTACTACGGCACGCCGGTGCCGATCCAGCAGCTGGCGTCGTTCTCGGTGCCCGAACCCCGCACGCTCGTAATCACCCCGTACGACCGCAACGCGATCTCCACGATGGAGAAGGCGATCATGTCCAGCGACCTCGGCATCACGCCCGGCAACGACGGAAGCGTGATCCGGCTCGGCTTCCCTCCGCTGACCGAGGAGCGGCGCAAGGAACTCGTCAAGCTTGTCCACCACCGTGGCGAGGAGGGGCGCGTTGCCGTTCGGAACATCCGGCGGCATTCCAAGGAAGAGCTCGAGAAACTTGAGAGAGAGGGCGCCATCTCGGAAGATGACCTTGCACGCTCCGAGAAGGAGCTGCAGAAGCTGACCGACAAGCACATCGCCGATATCGACGAGGTCGTGGCGCACAAGGACGCCGAGCTCAAGGAGATCTGAGCGTGCCGGAGGACGAGGAGAAGACCGAGGGCGAGGACCTCTTCGAGGACCTCGACAAGTTCTTCGCCCCGATCCAGGACGTCGATTGGCCGGAGTCCTCCGAGCCGGCGACGTCTCAGGCGACCGCTGCCCGGCAGGAGCAGTCCGAGCTCGAGGAGCCGGAGCCCGCGTCGGAGACGCCTGGGGACACGCCCCAGGAGGGCACCGGGGACGCGTTGGGGGAGTCCGAGCCGGCGGCCGCCGACGCCGAGGGCGAGGATGCGGACGCAGGAGAGGTCGACGCGTTCCTGTTCGAGGCCGAGGAGTACCGGGAGGAGGACGAGGTCGGGTCGGGCGCCGAGTACGTCGAGCTCCCGGGCGACGAGTCCGAGGACGTCGAGGTCGCCGAGCTCGACGAAACCCCCGCCTTCGAGGAGCCGCCCGACATCGAGGCGGTCGAGGCGGCGGCCGACCACTTCGCCGAGTCCGTGCGCGACGAGGTCGCCGTCGAGCCCGAATCGGAGGCGCCGAACCCGACCGAGGAGGTCGCGATCGCCGAATTGCTGGGCGACGAGGACGCAACCGCCGCTGGCGAGCCCGAGACCGCCAGGACGGTGCGGGTGGGCCAGGAGGGGTTCGGCGGACCGAGCTGGCAGGAGCCGACCGCGATCGAGGTGGGGGCCGAACCCGAGCGCGCGGGCCCCGGACGCGACCTCCCGACCGCGTTCATCACCGGCATCGTGCTCGCGGGCCTGGCCGTCGGGGCGATCCTGATCAGCCCGGGCGCGTTCGCGATCTTCGCCGGGATCGTGGTGCTGTTCGCCCAGGGCGAGTTCTACCTGGCGATGCAGAAGCGCCGCTACCAGCCCGCCACGGCGCTCGGCCTGGTTTCGGGCGCCCTGGTACTGGGCGCGGGCTACTACCGGGGCGAGAACGCGATGCTGGCGATCGTGGCGCTGTCCCTGTTCGCGACGTTCCTGTGGTACATGACGGTCCCGCCGCAGCACCGTGCCAACCTGGTCTCGAACATCGCGATCACGGTCCTCGGCATCGCGTACATCCCCCTGCTCGCCGCGTACGCGATCGCGGTCCTGAACCTTCCCGACGGCGAGGGGCTGGCCCTGTCGATCATCGGGCTCACGTTCGTCTACGACACCGCCGCCTTCGGCGTGGGGTACCTATGGGGGAGCCGCCCGCTCGCCCCCAACATCAGCCCCAAGAAGTCATGGGAGGGCGCGATCGGCGCCACCCTGGTCACGATGGCGGTGGCCGTCGGCGTGGTGTCGCCGCTGGTGGAGCTGCTCGACACCGTGGGGCGTTCGGTGGGCCTGGCGGTCGTGGTGGCACTGTTCGCGCCGCTCGGCGACCTGGCCGAGTCCCTGATCAAGCGCGACCTGGGGATCAAGGACATGGGCGGGATCCTGCCCGGTCACGGCGGGGTGATGGACCGGATCGATTCGCTGCTGTTCGTGGCGCCGGCCGCGTTCATCTACCTGCGGCTGATCCTGCTCTGAAATCACTCTCACGGCCCGGCCGGCGTCCGCGAGGCAACCCTGGGCACCGCGGAGACGTTCTGTACCGGCAGGTGGATCTCATGGGACCCGAGCGACACGATCCCCTACCTCCCGGGTTTGTGGGCGGCACGGGGTAATCTTGCCTCCGATGCGCTCGCTGGTGATTCTCGGCTCGACGGGATCGGTGGGGACGCAGGCGCTCGACGTCGTGCGGCACAACCCCGACCGGTTCAAGGTGGTTGGCCTGTCCGCGGGCACCAACCGGGAGCTGCTCGTGGGTCAGATCCGCGAGTTCCTGCCCCCGCACGTGGCCATCGCCGACGAGGAGGCCGCGGCCGACCTGCGGGAGAAGATCGCCGGCATCAAGGGCGTCGAGGTCCACGTCGGTCCCGAGGCGGCCGAGGTCCTGGCCCGCGACGTGGAGGCGGACATGGTGCTGAACGCCCTGGTCGGCTCCGCCGGGCTCGGACCAACGCTGGCGACGTTGCAGGCGGGCAAGATGCTCGCCCTGGCCAACAAGGAGAGCCTGGTCGTGGGGGGCGACCTCGTCGTCGACCTGGTCAAGGGCGAGCCCGAGCGCCTGGTGCCGGTGGACTCCGAGCACGCGGCGCTCGCGCTGAGCCTGCGCGGCGAGCGACGCGACGACCTCAAGCGCGTGATCCTGACCGGCTCCGGCGGACCGTTCCGCGGCTGGACGCGGGCCGAGCTCGCCAAGGCCTCGGTCAAGGAAGCGCTCGCGCACCCGGTGTGGCAGATGGGCCCGAAGATCACGATCGATTCGGCCACCCTGATGAACAAGGGCCTCGAGGTCATCGAGGCGCACTACCTGTTCGGCCTGGAGTACTCGCAGATCCACGTCGTGATCCACCCCCAGGGGATCGTGCACGCGCTCGCCGAGTTCCGCGACGGCTCCATGCGGGCCGAGTTCGCGGTGCCGGACATGCGCCTGCCGATCCAGCTCGCGCTCGCGTGGCCGGAACGGCTGCCCACCGGCGTCAGCCCGGTGCCGCTGGCCGACAGCACGGTGACGTTCGAGCCCGTCGATCGCGAGGCGTTCCCGGCCATCGACCTGGCGTACCGGGTAGGCGAGCTCGGGCTCACGTTCCCCGCGGTGATGAGCGCCGCCAACGAGGTCGCCGTCATGGCGTTCCTGGAGGGGAAGATCCCGCTTACGCGCATCGTCGAGGCCGTCACGGCCGTCGTCGACGAGCACGAGCCGCCCTCGTCCGTGGTCTCGGTCGTGAGCCTCGAGCGTGCAGACGCCTGGGCCCGCCGTCGCGCAGCCGAGATCATCGAGTCACGCTAGAAGGGGTCGGACCGCATGGCCGCGCTTGGCATCGGTGCCTTCATCGTCGCCCTGATCCTCGTGATCGTGATCCACGAGGCCGCGCACTTCGCCGTGGCGCGCGCGTTCGGGATCAAGGTCCAGGAGTTCTTCGTGGGCTTCGGGCCGAGGATCTGGTCGCGCATGCGCGGCGAGACCGAGGTCGGCCTCAAGGCGATCCCGGCCGGCGGCTACGTGAAGATCGCCGGGATGAACCCGTTCGAAACGGTCCCGCCCGAGGACCTGCCCAGGACGTTCGGCGCCAAGCCCATCTGGCAACGCGCCCTGGTGATCGTGGCCGGGCCCGCAACGCACTTCGTGCTGGCGTTCCTGTGCTTCGGACTATGGCTTGGTTTCGTGGGCCGGCCGGTCGTGCACGGTGTGGTGATCGCCGAGGTGGCTCCCCGCCTGGGAGGAGCCGCCTCGCCCGCGGCGGCGGCAGGCCTCCAGAAGGGGGACCGGGTCGTCAGCGTCGACGGGCTCGAGGCACCGAACGCCGACGACCTCGTGGCCTACACGACGGCGCACGCCGGTGAGCCGCTCACGTTCACGATCCTGCGTGACGGCCAGACGCTCCAGGTCACGATGACCCCGAGGCTCTCGTTGGTGGAGGGCGAGCAGTTGGGGCGCATCGGCGTGCAGGTGCAGCCCGTTCGGGTCACCCGAGAGACCGAGGGAGTGATCGGTTCGGTGACCGGGGGCGCGAGCCTGGTCGGGGAGAACATGGTCGGCACCGCTCGGGGCGTGGCGAGGATCTTCGGGCCGCAGGGGATCGGTCGGCTTGCCGATCTCGTCTTCACCGACGAACCGCGACAGCAGACCGATCCCGCGAGCGTCGTGGGCATCGGGCGTGTCGCCGGCAGCCTCGCGTCCGAGGATCGGTTCGGCGACCTCCTGTTCCTGTTCGGCATCGTGAACGTGTTCGTCGGTCTGCTGAACCTGCTGCCGCTCCCGCCGTTCGACGGCGGGCATCTCGCGGTCCTTGCGATCGAGAAGATCCGCCACCGCCCGGTCGATATGCGCAAGGTCGTCCCGGTCTCGGCCGCCGTCGCGGGCTTCTTCATCATCTTCACGGTCGCCGTCGTGTACGTCGACTTGGTCAAGCCGCCCGTCTGATCGCGTCGGCGGCGCCCGATCCGCCGCAACGATTTCTCAACACCGCCCCGGAATGGTCTCCATGCCCGACGGCTACGATGGGCCGATGACCAGGGAGCAAACCGAGCAGACCATCCTGGTCGTGGACGACGAGGCCGCGATCTCGGAGGCCGTCCGTGCCCGCCTGTCGAACGAGGGGTTCCGCGTGGTCCTTGCCGCCGACGGTCCCCAGGCGCTCGAGCTCGCGGAGGCCGAGCAGCCGGACCTGGTGGTCCTCGACCTGATGCTGCCGGGGATGGATGGGCTCGAGGTGTGCAGGCGCCTGCAGGGCCGCCGATGGGTCCCCGTGCTCATGCTCACGGCCCGCACCGAGGAGGCGGACAAGGTCGCCGGCTTCGCGGTGGGCGCCGACGACTACCTCACCAAGCCGTTCAGCCTGCGCGAGCTCACCGTGCGCGTCCGCGCGATCCTTCGGCGGGTCGAGCGCATCGGCTCGACGCCGTCCAGCGACCCCATCGAGCTCGCCGGACTGTCGATCGATCCCTCCCGGCGCAAGGTGACCCTGGACGGCGAGGAGGTCCAGCTCACCCCGCTCGAGTTCGAGATCCTGCTCGCGATGGCGAGGGACCCGGGCGTGGTCTTCACGCGGGAGCAGCTCATGGATCGGGTCTGGGGCTACCGGGACTACGCGGGCGGCCGCGTGGTGGACTCCCACGTGGCCCGCATCCGCCGAAAGCTGGGCGAAGACGGCGCTGAGCCGCGGTTCGTTCGCACCGTGCACGGCGTCGGCTACGCGTTCGCGGACGAGTGAGCGTTCGGTGACCCTGCTCCAGCGGTTACCGACGATCCGGGCCAAGCTCGGGTCGGTCATCGTGTTCGCGGTCGGGCTCACCGTGGCGCTCGTGTACTTCATCCTGGCGCTCGCGCTCGGGACGTCGCTTAGAAACGCCGACCTGGTCGACCTCCTCCAGCTGGCGCAGCAGCAGAGCCGGTCCGACACGTTCATCGGCGACGGCGAGACGTCGTTCCTGTCGATCGAGGGCGCCGCCGCCACGTGGCTCGGACCCCGGCTCGCCGCACCCCCGCGCTTCGACGGCGGCGTGCACGTCGGCATAGCCAACGGCGTCGAGTTCGCGGCCGTGCCGCTGCGCCAGACCGGCGCGCCGGGGATGTTCTACGCGGTCCGCGAGGTGCCCGGCTTCTGGGTTTCGTCGGTGCGCTTCCTCACCGAGTTCTGGTGGCAGCTCCTGGTGGCCGGTGCCGTCGCGGCGGTCGTGGCGCTCGTGATCGCACGGTGGCTGGCGCGTGGCATGACGCAGCCGCTCCGGGACATGGCGGAGGCCGCGCGGCGCATGGAGACCGGCGACTACTCGCGGCGCGTGGTCACGGACTCGCGCGACGAGGTGGGCAGGCTGGCCGATGCGTTCAACCGGATGAGCTCCGAGCTCGGCGGGCTGGAGATGCTGCGCCGCGAGCTGGTCGCCAACGTCTCGCACGAGCTCAAGACGCCGATCTCAGCGCTCCGCGCGCACCTTGAGAACCTGCTGGACGGCGTCGAGGAGCCGAACCCCGAGACGCTCCAGGTCATGCTCGTGCAGTCCGAGCGCCTGGGCCGGCTGGTCGATGAGCTGCTGGACCTGTCCAAGCTCGAGTCCGGCGACGTGCCGCTCGAACGCGAGCCCGTCGAGGTCGCGCCCCTGGTCGCGCAGGTGTTCTCGGAGATCCAGGTGGCGCGTCCCGAGGCCGACGTCTCCGTGTCCGACGAGCTGCCCGTGGACCTGCCCGCGGTCTACGCCGATCGCGAACGAGTGCACCAGGTGCTCTTCAACCTGCTCGACAACGCCGTCCGGCTCACGCCCAGCGGCGGGCGCGTGACCGTGACCGCATTCCGTCACGACGGGTCGGTGGACGTGGCCGTGGCCGACACGGGGCCGGGCATCTCGGCCGAGGACCTGCCCCGTGTGTTCGAGCGCTTCTTCCGCGTGGACGCGTCGCGCTCGCGCGACGACGGGGGGACCGGGATCGGCCTGGCGATCGCTCGCTCGGTCGTGGAGGCGCACGGCGGCCGCATCTGGGCCGAAAGCGAACCCGGCAAAGGGAGTAGGTTCACGTTCGAGCTGCCGGTCGCCCCCGACGAGGGGGAGCCGGCGCGTGGGGCCCGCATGCCCGAAGCGAGCGTGTGGACGGGGCGCGAGCACGCCCACGGGGGGCCACGGACGAAGGAGACGAGGAGGGTCGAGTGAGATCGGTCACCACCACCATCGAGGTCGCTGCGCCCGAGCGCTACGCGTTCCTCGACCTCACCGAGGAGCTCGAGCGTGCGATCAAGGATTCGGGGGTGACCGAGGGGTCCGCCGTCGTCTTCTGCGCCCACACGACGTGCGCGCTCATCGTCAACGAGTGGGAGGACGGGGCGCTCGAGGACTTCCGCGCCAGCATGATCCGGCTCGTTCCCGACGAGGGCTACTACGCGCATGACGACCACGAACGGCGCACGCAGAACATGGATGAGTCCCACGAGCGCCGCAACGGGCCGGCGCACGTCAAGGCGATGCTCCTGTCCGCCTCATCGCACGCGATCCCGGTCGCCGACGGCGAGCCGATGCTCGGCCGCTGGCAGCGGCTGATCTTGTTCGAGATGGACAAGCCCAAGGACCGGCAGGTCGTGTTCCACGTGTTCGGCGGCTGAGGCCTGGGAGACTGGTCCGGTGCTGACCGAACGACGGAAGACCCGGCAGGTCCGCGTCGGTGAGGTAACGATCGGCGGGGACGCGCCCATCCGCATCCAGTCGATGACCACGACGAAGACGGCGGACGTCAACGCGACCCTGCAGCAGATCGCATCGCTGGTGGCCGCCGGCGTGGACATCGTTCGGGTGGCCGTGCCGCACTGGGAGGATGCCGAGGCGCTGACGGCGATCGCGGCCAAGTCCACGGTCCCGGTGGTGGCCGACATCCACTTCCAGTGGAAGTACGCGATGGCGGCGCTCGAGGCGGGGATCCAGGGGCTGCGGATCAACCCCGGCAACATCAAGTACCAGGACAAGGTGCGGTTGATCGCGCGCGAGGCCAGGGCGCGGAGCGTCCCGATCCGGATCGGCGTGAACGCGGGTTCGCTGGAGAAGGACCTCCTGGCCAAACACGGCGCGCCGACGGCCGAGGCGCTTGTCGAGAGCGCCTTGAACGAGGCACGGATCCTCGAGGACGAGGCCTTCTTCGACATCAAGATCTCGGTCAAGCACTCGAACCCGCGCGTCATGATCGAGGCCTACCGGCAGCTCTCGGAGGCGTGCGAGTACCCCCTGCATCTCGGGGTCACCGAGGCGGGCCCGATGCCCGCCGGCGGCGTGAAGAGCGCGGTGGGGATCGGCACGCTGCTTGCGGAGGGGATCGGAGACACGATCCGCGTCTCGCTGACCGACGACCCGGTGGAGGAGGTCAAGGTCGGGACGTGGATCCTGCAGTCGCTCGGGCTGCGCAAGCGCGGGCTCGACCTCGTGGCGTGCCCGTCGTGCGGCCGCGCCGAGGTCGACGTCCTCGGGCTCACCAAGCAGGTCCAGGAAGCGATCGAGCGCGAGGGCCTCAAGGTTCCGATCCGCGTCGCGGTGATGGGCTGCGTCGTGAACGGTCCCGGCGAGGCGCGCGAGGCGGACCTGGGGATCGCGGCGGGCAAGGGCCAGGGGTTTCTCGTCGTCAAGGGCGAGGTCGTCGACAAGATCGCCGAGGATCGGTTCGTCGAGCGCGTCATCGAAGAGGCCCGCAAGATCGCGGCAGCCCGCGAGGCCGAGCCGGCCGAGCGTTAGCAACATCGTGCCTTGGGTCTGATGCCCGTTGCCCTGGTGGCCGCGGCACTCGCCACATCGGCGTTCGGCGGGGCCTCCGGAGCCACGCGGCCACAACGGTCGGGTCCGCGGATGCCGGCGTCCCTCCGGCCGCATACCCCCCAACCGCGACCGTGGACCCGCTTGTCGACCGGCAGCTCAAGCGCGATGGCAGCGCCGACGTGCTGGTAACGCTCGACGGCGCGTCTACGCTGTCGAGCGCCCGCGCCGAGGCACACGGAAGCTCTCGAGCGCTGCTTCGGCGAACGGAGCCCGTCTATCGGGCGCTCAAGGCCGGCCTGCACCTGCGCGTGCCCGGGCTCAGTGTCCTGGAGGACTACCGCTCGATGCCCGTCCAGCTTCTCCGTGTCCGGTCCCCGCAGGAGCTCGCGCGGCTGAAGGCCGACCCCTCCGTCGTCGGTATCGGCGCCGATCGGGTCGACTCGCTCGACCTGACGCAGAGCCTCCCGCTGATCGATCAGCCGGAGGCCGCCGCCGCCGATCACACGGGTTCGGGTACGGCGGTTGCGGTGCTCGACTCCGGAGTCGACTACGGGCGGTCGGCGTTCGGCAGCTGCTCGGCTCCGGGGACGCCCGGATGCAAGGTCGTCGTGGCGCAGGACTTCGCGCCAGACGACGGCATGCGGGACGACCCGACGGCGGGCTTCCACGGCACGAACGTCGCCGCCATCGTCGTGGGCGTGGCCTCGCTCACGTGCACGATCCAAGGCACGAGCGGCCCGGACGTTCTCGCCGGCAGGCCGGGGAACGTGATCTGCGGCGGCGGTGGCGGCGACGTGCTTGTCCCCATCGGGGGGATCGACACGATCGACGGGGGCAACGGGTTCGACTTCGTCTCGCTCGAGGACGCGAGTGGTGGCGGGACGGTCGATCTGAACGCGGGGACCGCGAGCGCGCCGGGGATCGCGGTCTCGATCCAGCGGATCGAGGATGTGATCGGCACGCCGTTCAACGACACGTTGATCGGTAACGCCGCCGACAACGACTTCCTCGGGCTCGGAGGCGACGATGCCATCGACGGCGGAGGCGGGTTCGACTTCGTGCGCTTCGACTTCGCCATCGTGAAGGTCGAGGCCAACCTCCGCCGGAGCACGGCCCGGGGTGAGGGGACCGACGCACTGACGGCGCTCGAAGGCGTCGTGGGCGGCGCCAAGGACGACAACCTCACGGGCGATGGCACGGCCAACATCCTGGTGGGGCTGAACGGGGGCGACCGACTCTCGGGACTCGGCAGGCCCGACACCTTGATCGGTGGTCCCGGCGCCGACGACCTGTTCGGGGGTGCGGCAACGACAGCCTGACCGGCGGTCCCGGGCGGATGCGTGCGACGTCGGCCCGGGACATGGCTATACCTCATCCTGCTGACCTTCGATCCGACCCCTTCACGGGGTAACCCTCGTCACGTCCGGTCGGTGGCGCCCGGCACCGAACGCGCAGCCACACCGGCCTAGGGTGATCACGACACCGGAAGGAGGCGAGGTCGATGGCCACCAGGATCGAGACCCTCGGATCGGGCGGGCGCGCGCCCCGGGGCGCCTGGATCATGCTCTTCGCGATCGTGCTCATCGCCGCGGCCCTGGCGGTCGGAGCCCTGATCGGTTCGAACGGCCGGACGACGGCGGGTTCGGCGAACGAGCCGGCCGCCGCGGTCGCGCCGGCCGCAGCCGTCCCCGGGCTGATCAAGGGCGGCCTGCAGCCCCGCCCGTATTCGCCGATCGTGGTCGAGGAGCCGGCGACCGCGATGAGCGTCCCGGACGGCTTCGTCCGGATGCCCGGCGGCGAGGTCAGGCCGATCCCGCGCCCGTAGGCACCCACGGTTGGCGAGGGACGGAGCGAATGGACTCCGGCCCTTTCGTCGCCTCTACGCCGCTCGTCGCTCCTTGGTGAGCGCGAGGAACGTGCGCACGATCGCCGGGCCGTCCGGAGTGAGGATCGACTCGGGGTGGAACTGCACGCCGAAGCGCGGCAGCTCGCGATGCTGCGCGGCCATCACGAGGTCGTCGTCGCTCCATGCCGTGATCTCGAGCTCGTCGGGCAGGCCCTCGCGCGTGACGACGAGCGAGTGGTAACGCCCCGCCTCGAATGGATCCGGCAGGCCCGCGAGGATCCCCGTACCGTGGTGATGCACGAGCGAGGCCTTGCCGTGGACCGGCGTCGAGCGTTCGACGCGGCCGCCGGCCACCAGGGCCATGGCCTGGTGGCCGAGGCACACGCCGAGCACCGGCGTCTCGTCGGGCAGGAGGCGGAGCAGCTCGGTGAAGCATCCGGCGTACTCGGGCCGGCCGGGCCCGGGAGAGAGCACGACCGCGTTGGGGGCACGCTCGACCAGCGCCGACGCGGACTCGGCGTCGCTCTTCACGACCTCGGTCTCGGCGCCGAGAGCCTCGATCAGCTGGACGAGGTTGTACGTGAACGAGTCGTAGTGGTCGACGACCAGGATCATCGCGCGGTCCCCTCGGATGTGGGCATCGCGTCCGCCTCCATCACGGCGGGAAGCAGGGCCGCGGCCTTGGCCTTGGTCTCTGCGAGCTCGCCCTCCGGATCCGAGTCGGCCACCACTCCCGCGCCCGTCTGCACGTGCGCCGTCCCGTCCGCGACGATCACCGTTCGGATCGTGATGCAGAAGTCTAGGTCACCCGCGAACGTGCAGTAGCCGACGGCGCCGGCGTAGGGGCCTCGCGCGGTCGGCTCGTACTCGGCGATCAGCTCCATCGCGCGGCGCTTGGGCGCCCCGGTCACCGTTCCGGCCGGGAATGTCACTGCGAGCGCGTCCAGCGGGTGCGCGCCCTCCTCGAGCTCGCCCTCGACCGTGCTCACGATGTGCATGACCTTCGAGAAGCGTTCGACCGCCATCAGCTCGCTCGGCCAAACCGATCCCGGTCGGCACACCCGCCCGAGGTCGTTCCGCGCGAGGTCGACGAGCATCGCGTGCTCGGCGCGCTCCTTCGGATCGGCAAGCAGTTCGTGCTCGAACAGGCGGTCGCGCAACTCGGCCTCGCCGCGCGGCCGCGTGCCGGCGATCGGCCGCGTCGTGACCCGACGGCCCTCGACGCGGACCAAAGGCTCGGGGGAGGATCCGGCGAGCTCGAGGCCGAGCATCCGGACGAAGAACATGTACGGAGCCGGGTTGGTGACGCGGAGGCGTCGGTAGACCGGGAACCCGCCGTGTGGACACGGGAAGCTCACGCGTCGCGAGGGGACGCCCTGGTAGATGTCCCCCGCGACGATGCGCTCCTTCATCGCGCCGACGATCTCGCGGTAGCGCCCATCGGGCATGTTCGGCTCGCCGGCGGGCTCGCGGTCGGCGATCGGCCCGGGAAGCATCCCGGGCTCGACGCCACTCGGCCCCGAGACCCGTTCGGCCAGCTCCTCGAGCGCCGAAACGCCATCGTCGTACGCGCCGGGCGGGACGTGCGCGATCAGCAGCAGCCGCTGGCTCCAGTGGTCGAAGACCACCGCCCGATCCACGAGCAGCAGGCCGGCGGGCGGCCCGTGCGCGTCCCCCGCGGGCGACGGCTGGCCGTCCAGCAGCCCGGCAGCCTCGTAGGACAGGAACCCCATGAGCCCGCCGGTGAGCGAGGGCAGCCCCTCGACCCTCGGGGCGCGGAGCGAGCGCGCGAGCGCGACCAGGTCGGCGCGGGCGTTGCCGGAGCTCGGTGACTCGATCGGCAGGCGGCCTGCGGACGACTCCACCCGCAGGCCGTCGACATCGAGCACCATGATGGCGGCCGGGTCCCCCGCGACGAACGAGTAGCGCCCCCACCGCTCCGAACGCTCGACGCTTTCGAGCACCACCCCCGGGCCATCGCCGGCGAGCGCGGGGAACACGTTCACCGGGGTCGAGACGTCGGCTAGCAGCTCGGCCCAGACCGGCGCCAGCGAGTAGCCGTCCGCCTGCCGTTCGAACGCTTCGCGATCGGGACGAGCCCTCACCGGCACCTCCTTGGACGAGATCCACCCGGTTCGGGGCAGCTACCCTACTCGTCCGCACGTGGACGGGGTGAGAACGGGCTCATCCGTGCCACGCTGCCGACCGGACTGGATAGGGTGTTGCGCCACCGACCCACACCGGAAAGCAGGGGGGAGCCCTCCGCATGCGTTCGTCCACGAGGTACGTCTCCGCACTCGCCGTTCTGGCGCTGGGCATGCTCCCATTGGTCCAGCCGGCAACCGCGCAACCAAGGGTGCCGTCCGGTTCGGCCTCGCGGATGATCGTCCATGGACGCGATCCGGGCGCCTCGCGGCACGAGGCCACCTCCTTCGACGTCATCGCCCGACGCTTCGCACCCGGGGGAGCCGCGGTGCACGTCGACCGGGCGGTTTCCGCGCTGGCGCCGCAGTCGGTCACCGGCTTCGACGCGCTGGCGGACCCACTCTCGAGCCCGTCCGACACCACCGGCTCGCGCGGAGACGACGTCATCGTCGCCGCCGTGAACACGCAGGTGGCCGTCTACGACCTCAACGGGACCCAGATGATGGCCCCGATCCAGCTCGACGCGCTCCACCCGGACTCGGTTGGCCGCACGGCGTTCGACCCCAAGGTCGTCTACGACCCGTACGACGACACGTTCGTCCTCGTGTACCTGGTCCAGGAGAACCGGCCGCGCCTGTCGATCATCGTTTCGGTCGCGATCCCGGACGCCACCGCGGCCGACGCCTCGACGTGGTGCGCGATCTCCTTCCCGGGTGATGCGATCCCCGGCGGGCCGGCGACGTGGGCCGACTACCCCGGGCTCGGCTTCAACGAGACGCACGTCACGATCACGACGAACGAGTTCATGTTCCCGAGCTCGATCGGCGCGTTCCGCTCCTCGCAAGTGATGATGATCGAAAAGAAGGGGTTGTACGACTGTGACCAGCCAGATCCGGTCCCGACCGTGTTCGCCGGGACCGCGACGAGGGACGACCACGGGAAGCAGGCCTTCACGCTCCGACCGGCCGAGACCGTCGGAGCCTCTCCGGGCGTGCAGCTGATGGTGTCGTTCGGCCCGGTTCGGGGCCGTGGCGACTACCTGACCCTGTGGCGCATCAAACCCACGACCACGGGGTTCGCCCTGAAGATGGTCTCGGTCCCGTCGGGGCGTGTGTCGAGACCTCCGGCCGGAACGCAGCGGGGCGGCGGGGTCAACGCACGAGACACGTGGTGGGACACGGGCGACACGCGGCTGATCAACTCGTTCTACGACGCCGATCGAAACGAGCTGTTCACGGCCCAGGCGATGCTCAAGGACCTCCGACCCGACACGCACACCGGTGGGTATCCGGAGTCGGTCATCCGCTGGTACGAGATCGACCCCGCGACCAACCTGCGGAACTCCGTGATCGCGCGCAAGGGCATCATCGGCGAGCCCGAGGTCGACGTGGGATGGCCAAGCGTAGCGACCGCTGCCTCAGGCGTCCTGTTCGTGACCTACAGCCGCGCCAGCGAGCCCGAGAACGAGTTCCTGTCCGCGTGGGTGTCCACGATCCAGCCGGACTCCACCGGCGACGCCGAGCTCATGGTGCACGCGGGCGCCGCGACCTACAACGCGTCGCCCGGCGTCGAGCGGTGGGGCGACTACACCGCGATCAATCGCGACCCGACGTTGCCGCAGAACGTCGCCACGTTCAACCAGTACGCGCAGTCGGCGGCGCAGTGGCAGCAGTTCATCGGCCTCGTCACCGACACCTGAGCGCGTAGGTCCCACGGTATCCTGTGGCCCCCATGAGGCTCTCGGTGTTGTTCGCGCCTACCCTGCGCGAGGACCCGGCCGAGGCGGAGGTGGCATCGCACCGGCTCCTGCTGCGGGCGGGGTTCGTCCGGCAGGTGGCGGCCGGCATCTACGCGACCCTGCCGCTCGGCCTGCGCGCGATGCGCAAGATCGAGCGCGTCGTGCGCGAGGAGATGGACGCCTCAGGCGCGCAGGAGTTCCGGATGCCGATCCTGTTGCCCGCGGAGCCCTGGAAGGCGACCGGCCGATGGCAACTGTACGGCGACCTGATGTTCCACCTCCGGGACCGGCACGAACGGGACCTGGTCCTCGGGCCCACGCAGGAGGAGATCGTGGCGCCGATCGTGCAGGCGGCGCTCCCTTCGTACCGCGACCTCCCCATGAACCTGTACCAGATCGAGTGGAAGTACCGGGACGAGTTCCGCCCGCGGTTCGGACTGCTGCGCGTTCGCGAGTTCCTGATGAAAGACGCGTACACCTTCGACCGCGACGAGGCCGGCATGGCGGCCTCTTACAAGGTCATGTACGACGCCTACGTCCGGATCTTCGATCGGCTCGGCCTGGAGTACGTCGTCGTCGAGGCCGAGCCGGGCCAGATCGGTGGCGGCGTGAACCACGAGTACATGGCCCGGGTCGATGTCGGCGAGGACCGGTTCGTCGAGTGCGAGAACGGCGACTACCTCGCCGACTGGAAGGCCGCGACCCCGATGGCGCCCGCGCCGGTGCCCGATGGCTCGGCATCGTTGGCGGTCGTGGACACCCCCGGCGCGTCGACGATCGAGGCGGTCGCCGCGTTCCTCCGCCGCGAGCCCTCGCAGACCCTCAAGACGATTATGTACGACACGGGGGGGAGCTCCCTCGCGGTGCTCGTACCGGGGGACCGGGAGGTCGAGGACGCCAAGATCGAGCGGGTGTTCTTCCCGACCCCCGTCCGCAGGTTCGAGGATGCGGACTTCGCCGCCCGTGGGTTCGTGAAGGGGTTCGTCGGTCCCCAGGGCCTCGGGAACGACGTGGTCGTGGTGGCCGACCCTTCTGTCCTCGGTGGCGCCGACTGGGTGACCGGGGCGAACGAAACCGACCGTCACGCCACGGGGGTCAACACGCCCCGGGACTTCAGGATCGACCGGGTCGAGGACGTCGTGGCGCTCCGGGAAGGCGATCGCTGCCCCAACGACGGCGGGACGCTCCACGTCGGGCGCGCGATCGTCATCGGACACATCTACCAACTGCACACCCATTACTCTGCGCCCCTCGGCGCCCGGTTCATCGACGAGGACGGCACCGAGAAGCCGTACCTCATGGGTTCGTACGGGATCGGGATCTCGCGCATCCTCGCGGCCGCCGTCGAGCAGTTCCACGACGACGCCGGCTTGACGCTTCCACGACGCCTCGCGCCGTTCGAGGTCGTGGTCGTGATCGCGAACCGCGACGACGACCGCGTGATCTCGGAGGCCGAGCGCGTATACGGCGAGCTCCTCGACGGCGGCGTCGAGGCCGTGCTCGACGACCGCCAGGAGACCGCCGGCGTGAAGTTCGCCGATGCCGACCTGATCGGCTATCCCGTGCAGGTCGTGATCGGCAAGCGCGGGGTGGAGGCGGGAACGGCCGACCTCAAGCTCCGTTCGACCGGGGAGCGCTCGCAGACGCCGCTGGCCGACACGGCCCGAGCGGCGATGGACCTGCTCGCCGGCGCACCCTAGGCTTCGGCCGATGGCCACGCGCGCCCCGAACGACCTGCGCGACTTCGTGAAGCTCCGACCCGAGGTCGAGGGCGTCGTGCAGCACGTGGGGCTCCGAACCTGGGACCTCGTGCTCGTGGACGCGACCGGGCTGTGGGTGCGGGAGGAGTTCGAGAGCCGGGAGGCGGCCGAGTCGGCCTGCCGGGAGCTCGGGATCCGGATGCACGAGGGCTGGGACGACGTTCGCGTCGTCCGCCGCATGGGGGCCCGGAACCACTGGACCAGCCCCGACGGGCAGCGCCGCGCGCTCTAGACAACCTCGCCGGATCGATGTCTGAGCGCCAGCGGCGAAGGCGTACGCGGCCTTTGGGGTTCGATCGGGTTCGGGAGGCGTATACTGACCTGCGCAAACAGCGGCGGTTTCACCCGGAAGTGGGCTCGCGCCCACTTTCTTTGTCGAGGGGGTCGTTCGGGTGCGCGAGCACGAGGTCGAGGGGCTGGTCCGGCCGGTCGTGGAGGCCGGCGGGCTCGAGGTGTGGGAGGTCACGTTCGGCCGTGAGGCGGGGCGCCGGATCCTTCGGGTGATGGTCGACCGGGCGGGTGGGTCCGGGGAAGAGGGCGGCGTCGACCTGGACACGATCTCGGCGCTCTCGCAGCGCATCTCGCGCCGCCTGGACCTGGAGGGGTTCGGGCAGGACGGGCCCTACGAGCTGGAGGTGGGATCGCCGGGCCTGGAGCGCAGGCTCCGGGAACCCCGGCACTTCGAACGGAGCGTCGGGCAGCAGGTGAGGGTGAAGACGGTGGACCCCGTGGACGGCAGCAGGGTCCACGAGGGCGCGCTGGTCTCGGCCGACACGGAGGCGATCGTTGTCGCATCCGAGGGCGGAGAGCTGCGCGTCCCCTACGACGGCATCGCCTCGGCGAGGACCGTCTTCGAATGGAAGAAGGCAGGGACGAGATGAACCAGGAGATGATCGCGGCGCTGCGCGAGCTCGAGCGCGAGAAGGGGATCGCGTTCGAGACGATCCTCGAGGGCCTCGAGGAGGCGATGGCGTCCGCTTACAAGTCGTGGTGGAAGCAGCAGCACCCAGAGCTCGACGAGGAGACATTCGGCGTGCGCGCGAAGATCGACCCCGAGAGCGGTGACCTTCGCGTGTGGCTGCAGGAGCTCGAGCGCATCGAGCACGAGGGCGAGGAAGAGGGCGAGGTGACGGTCGAGACCAAGGTGCTCTCGGAGCAGGAGGTCCCGGTCACCGACGAGTTCAAGGGCCGCATCGGCGCGCAGACCGCCAAGCAGGTGATCTTCCAGAAGCTGCGCGACGCCGAGCGCGAGATGACGTACGAGGAGTTCGCCGGCCGCGAGGGCGACGTCGTCACGGGCATCGTGCAACAGTCCGAGCGACGGTACACGCTGCTGGATCTCGGCAAGGTCGAGGCGCTGCTGCCGCAGGCGGAGCAGGTTCCGAGCGAGCCTTACCGGAACGGCGAGCGCCTGAAGGGCTATATCACCGAGGTCCGCAAGGGCGCCAAGGGCCCGCAGATCGTCGTGTCGAGGACGCACCCCGGGCTGCTGAAGAAGCTGTTCGAGCTCGAGGTGCCCGAGATCGCCGAGGGGATCGTCGAGATCAAGGCCGTGGCGCGCGAGCCCGGCCACCGTTCGAAGATCGGGGTCTCGTCCAACGAGCCCGCCGTCGATCCCGTGGGGGCGTGCGTCGGGCCGAAGGGGTCGCGCGTTCGAAACGTCGTGACCGAGCTCCGCGGCGAGAAGATCGATGTGGTGCCCTGGAGCGCCGACCCGGCGACGTTCGTGGCGAACGCGCTGCAGCCGGCCAAGGTTCGCGAGGCCAAGGTCGACCCGGAGACGCAGACCGCGCTCGTCATCGTGCCCGACTACCAGCTCTCGCTGGCGATCGGACGCGAGGGTCAGAACGCTCGTTTGGCGGCGCGGCTCACCGGCTGGCGAATCGACATCAAGAGCGAGACGCAGTTCGCCGACGAGCAGCGCGGCGGTTCGCGAGCGGCGGCGGCCGCCGGCGAGGAGTCGACCCGGGCAGCCGCGGCCCAGGAGGCAGCCGCGGCCGGGGAAAAGGCGGCTGCGGAGGAGCCAGACGCGGACGCAGACGAGCCGGCCACCGAGGAGACGGCTCCCGAAGGCGAGGAGCCGCTCGTCATGGAGGACGCCGCCGAGGGGCCCGAGCCGGCGGCGGAGGAGAAGGCGGAGGCCTGACGGTGCCGGCCGCGCACGCGCCCCTGCGGACGTGCGTCGGCTGCAGGCGGCGGGGCGAGAAGGCCGGCCTCGTCCGGCTCGTGGTTGTCGACGGTGACGCGATTCGTGTGGACCGGTCGGGTTCGACGCCCGGCCGGGGCGCATACCTGCATCCGGATCGCGCCTGCTTGGAGGCCGCGATCGCGCGTGGCTCGTTGTCCAGGGCTCTCCGTGTCAGTCTGAACGAGGACGGAGCCGCTACGCTAAGGGCGGATCTCGAGGGGGAATGGGTTCGTTGAGGGTTCACGAGCTTGCCAAGGAGCTGGGCGTTGCCAGCAAGGATCTGCTGGCGGCGCTCAAGGAGATGGGTGTCGACGGCCTGACGGCGTCCTCGTCGGTGCCCGAGCAGGCCGTGCCGCGCCTGCGCGCGTCCGGCGGGAAGGCCGTGCCCGAGGCCAAGCTGAAGGAGGCGGTCGAGGAGCCGCTGCCCAAGCCGAGCCCAGGCCGGAGGAAGGTCGCCGAGGCCCGGGCGCCGTCCGCGCCGGCCGAGGACGCCGTCGTCGCCGACGTCGCCACCGCCGAGCCGAATGGTCAGACGGCAGCGCCGGCAACCGCGCTCGAGGAGGCGCCCCCGCCCCCCGAACCCGCGGGGCCCGTACTGCGGTTGGCGCACGGCTCCACGCCGCAAGACGTCGCGGACAAGACCGGCCGCGGTGTCGCCGAGATCGTCAAGGCGCTGATCACGCTCGGCGAGATGGCGACAGCGTCCCAGTCGCTGTCGGACGACTCGCTCACGCTGCTCGCCGGCGAGTTCGGGTACGAGGTCGACATCGTCGGGATCGAAGAGGAGGAAGAGGAGGAGCCCGAGGAGGAGGTCGACGAGAGCCGCCTCGAGCCCCGCGCCCCGGTCGTGACGATCATGGGCCACGTCGACCACGGCAAGACGCTGCTCCTGGACGCGATCCGGCGGACAGACGTCGTGTCGCAGGAGTTCGGCGGAATCACGCAGCACATCGGCGCCTACCAGGTCCACACCAACGGCCGCGAGGTGACGTTCATCGACACCCCCGGCCACGAGGCGTTCACGGCGATGCGTGCTCGCGGCGCCCAGGTGACCGACATCGCGGTGCTCGTGGTCGCGGCCGACGACGGCGTGAAGCCGCAGACCATCGAGGCGCTGGACCACGCGAAGGCGGCCGGGGTGCCGATCATCGTTGCGGTCAACAAGATCGACAAGCCCGAGGCCGACCCGCAGCGGGTTCGGACCCAGATGGTGGAGCAGGGCATCGTCCCGACCCAGTTCGGGGGTACCTAC
This sequence comes from Actinomycetota bacterium, assembly GCA_046731295.1. GTDB lineage: Bacteria > Actinomycetota > UBA4738 > UBA4738 > HRBIN12 > DASSJM01. The sequence continues at coordinate 39,534 of JBKPKU010000081.1, read as the reverse complement.
GAGTTCGTCGACGTATCGGCCAAAGCCCGGACGAACCTCGACGACCTGCTCGAGACGATCCTGTTGGTGGCCGATGTCGAGGAGCTCAAGGGCGATCCGGTCGGCCGCGCGCGTGGCGTGGTGCTGGAGGCGCACCTGGACCGCGGCCGCGGGCCGGTCGCGACGGTGCTCGTGCAGAAGGGCACGCTGGACGTCGGCGACACCCTGGTATCGGGAACGTCGTGGGCCAAGATCCGCGCGATGTTGGACGAGAACGGCCAGCAAGTGAAGCAGGCCGGCCCCAGCAAGCCCGTGCAGATCCTCGGATGGTCCGCGACCCCGAATGCGGGCGAGGATATCCGGGAGGTCGAGGACGAGCGTGCGGCGCGCCACGTCGTGCAGGAGCGCGAGGCCAAGGTCCGCGCCGCCGAGCTGGTCACCACGCGCCCGCCGACCCTGCAGGAGCTCATGGCCCAGGCGCGCCACGACGAGGTGCCCGAGCTCAACCTGATCGTCAAGGCCGACGTGCAGGGTTCGATCGGCGCGCTGGTCGACGCGCTGGCCAAGCTGCCCCAGGACGAGGTGCGGGTCAACGTGATCCGAAGCGCCGCGGGCGCCATCACCGAGAGCGACATCAACCTCGCGCTCACATCCAACGCGATCGTCGTCGGGTTCAACGTCCGCCCGGACGCGCAGGCGCGCGACCTTGCCGAGAAGGAGGGCGTGGACCTCCGGCTGTATCGGGTGATCTACGACGCGATCGACGACATCCGCAGCGCGCTGGCCGGGATGCTCAGCCCCGAGAAGCAGGAGACCGAGCTCGGACGGGCCGAGGTGCGCGCGCTCTTCCGCGTCCCGAGGGCCGGCGTGATCGCCGGGTGCTACGTGCTGCACGGCACGATCGTCCGCAACGGCCGCGCGCGCGTCGTTCGCGACGGGGTCGTCGCCTACGACGGGCGGATATCGTCCCTGCGCCGTTTCAAGGACGACGTGCGCGAGGTCGCCGAAGGCTTCGAATGCGGTATCGGCATCGAGAACTTCAACGACATCAAGGAGGGCGACGTCATCGAGGCGTACGAGGTGCGCGAGGTCGCCCGGGAGCTGTAGGCGAACGGCGGATGCTCGTCGCGCTGGAGCGGTTCGACCTTCGGATCCCTGCATGCGGATCGCTCAAGGAGAAGCGCCACGTCGTGAAGACGCTCACGAACGCCATCCGCTCCACGTTCAACGTCTCGGTGGCCGAGGTCGACCACCACGACCTGTGGCAACGCACGGCGATCGCCGTCGCGGCCGTGTCCGGCGAGCAATACCACGCGCGCAGGGTGCTGCACGAGGTCGCCAAGCTCGTCGACCGGTGGGCCGAGGTCGAGCTGATCGACAGCGAACTCACCCTGCACCACCCGGAGGACTGACCGATGCCCGAGGGAGGCCGGCCGAGCCGGGTGTCCGAGGAGTTCCGCGAGATCCTGGCCGAGGAGATCCCCAAGCTGAAGGACCCGCGGGTCGGGTTCGTCACGGTGACCGGTGTGACGGTCACCCCCGACCTTCGCCTCGCGCGCGTGTTCTACACGTCGTTGGGGGACGAGCGCGCCCGGCGCGCGACGGCGGCAGCGTTGAGCTCGGCCCGCGGACACCTCCGGCAGGTGATCGGGCGACAAGTCAGGATGAAGGTGCTGCCGGACCTGCGGTTCGAGCCGGACGAGGTGCCGGCGTCGGCCGACCGCATCGAGGAGCTTCTCAAGGAGCTTCACCAGGTGGAGGAGGAGTGAGGGTCGCCGATCCCTACGCGAAGGCCGCCGAGACGCTCTCGGAGGCGTCCGAGATCGCGCTCGCGTGCCACGTGAACCCCGACGCCGACGCGCTCGGCTCGATGCTCGGGCTGTCGAACCACCTGCGGGCCGTGGGCAAGCGGACCGTCTGCTCGTTCCCCAACGACCCGTTCGAGGCCCCGCGGTGGGCCGACATGCTGCCGGGGACCGATGCGCTCGTTCCGCCCTCGGCCTTCCCGAACGACCCCCAGGTCATGGTGACGTGCGACGTCGCCTCGTTGGACCGGCTCGGGAAGCTGGGTGGCCCCGCGGTGCGGGCCCAATCGCTGATCTGGATCGACCACCACCTCACCAACGAGGGCCTTGGCACGGTCCCGCTGGTCGACCCGGCCGCCTCCTCCACGTGCGAGCTCGTCTGGCGACTGGTGAAGGAGCTCGGTGGACAGATCCAGGTCGAGACGGCCGTCTGCCTCTACGCGGGTCTAGTCACCGACACCGGTCGCTTCCAATACCAGGCGGTAGGACCCGACACGCTCCGTCTCGCGGCCGAACTCCGCGAGTTCCCGTTCGATCACACCCGGCTCGTGCAGGCGCTGTACGACGACAACGGCGCTGCGTACCTGCGCGTCATGGGGCTCGCCCTGCGGCGCATCCGCCTCGAGCCCGATGCCGACCTGGTGTGGAGCTACCTCACGTGGGCCGATCTCGACGCGGCCGGCGTCGATCCGGCCGAGGCCGACGACCTGATCGACGTCGTTCGGACCGCGCGCGAGGCGGACGTCGCGGCGGTGATCAAGCAACAGCGGGACGGACGGTTCAAGGTGAGCCTGCGCTCGCGCGGCTCGCACGACGTGGCGGCCGTGGCCTCCACGTTCGGCGGCGGCGGACATCGGCTGGCGGCCGGGTACACCTCTGCATACGGGCTCGCGCGCACGATCGATTCCCTGACGTCCGCACTCCGAACGCGGCCGTGAGTCCGGCCGCCGAGGGCCTCGTCCTGGTGGACAAGCCCTCGGGGTTGACCTCGCACGACGTGGTGGATGCCGTCCGGCGACACCTCGGCACGCGGAAGGTCGGCCACGCCGGCACGCTGGATCCGATCGCGACGGGGCTGCTGGTGCTGGGTGTGGGACGCGCCACGCGGTTGCTGCGATACCTCGGCGAGCTCCCGAAGTCCTACACCGGGACCGCCCGGCTCGGAGTCGAGACCGACACGCTGGACGCGGACGGGATCGTCGTGCGTTCGGCGCCGGTGACGTCGACGCGGGAGGAGGTCGCCGCGGCCGCACGGGCGCTCGTCGGCCGGTCCATGCAGGCGCCGCCCGCATACTCGGCCGTCAAGGTCGGGGGGCGTAAGATGTACGAGGCCGCTCGCAAGGGGGAGGAGCTTGAGGCGGCGCCTCGTGCGATCCGCGTCGATGCGTGCGACGTGACGACGTTCGACGGCTCGACGTTCGGGTTCGCCGTCACGTGTTCGGGTGGGACGTACGTGCGCGTACTCGTGGCAGACGTGGGACGCGCGCTCGGGTGCGGCGCCCATCTGACCTCCCTGCGCCGCACGGCGATCGGCCCGTTCGCCGTCGAGGAGGCCGAGACGCCGGACGCCGCGCGTCCCCTGCCGATCGAACGCGCGGTGGCGCACCTGCCCCGTCTGCCGCTCGAGGCCGAGGAGGCGACGGCCGCCTCACACGGGCGCCCGCTCGGGCCGGCCGGGATCGAGGGGTCCTACGCAGTGTTCGATCCCGACGGGCGCCTGGTCGGCGTCTACCGCGACGATGGGGCCATGGCCCGGCCCGAGGTGATCCTGGCGGGCGCCTGACCGACGTTCATGTCCGCTCGGCGGGCCGACGCGCGCGTCGCAGCCACACGTCGCGGACCTCGGTCACGATCGCGGCCGTCCCGAGCGCCACGCCCGTGCCCAGGAGCACCCCGGCCACCACGTCTGAGAACCAGTGCGCGTTCAGGTAGACCCGCGACAGCGCCATCGCGAACGCGAACCCGGCCGCGCCGAGCTCCCATCCGCGGCGCCGTGGACCCGGCGGGAGCAGCACCAGCACCAGCGCGACGCCGATCGATGCGCCGGCGACGGCGTGTCCGGAGGGGAACGAGTACCCCACGGTGTGGACGAGGGGCAGCGGGGGCCGGCCGCGATGGAAGAAGGGCTTGGCCGCCGCCAGGGCGAGCTCGGCGAACCCCCACGTCAGCAGCCACGCCACGAGGGCCCGCAAGTGGCGGCGGAACGCGAGCCATCCTGCGACCACGATGCGCAGGGGGATCGTCACGACGCCGCTGCCGAGGAAGCTCAACACCTTGGCGATGCCGGTCAGGATCGCGTCGCGGACGTCGTCCATGAAGTGGAACACCGACTCGTCACACCGGCCGACGAACGGGACCGTCGTCGCCGGGGCCTCCGAGGGCGGATGGCGGCCGACCGCCGCGAAGACGAACAGGAGCGCCCCGGCTAGCACCACCGACCAGATCAGCGCCCGGCGGTGGTTCGTGAGCACCTAGCGCTCCACGCACGGCGGCGCGCCTGCGCCACACAGCGTCAGTCCGAGGCTCCGCCGCACCTTCGCGACGACCGCGGCACGCGGGCCGAACGTCAGCGCCTCGTCGGCCTCGAGCGCCAGGACCGGATCCGCCGTTCTGCCGAAGCGGTACCGGTACGTGACGCACCCGCCGGGGAACGTGAAGTAGCGGTCCGCGCTGTAGGGATGCAGGGCGAACTCGCGCAGGTAGTCGCGCACCCCGGCCTCGCTGGTCGAGTTCGTGACGTCGAGGGCTCCGGCGACCTCGCATGAGGCGCCGAGCGAGACCTCGACCGCGTGGATCCCGGCCCGGTCCGAATCGAGCCAGAAGCGCGCCGAGCGGCTGCGCACGTCCGATCCGCCGTAGGTCCACCCGGCGGGAAGGGCACGGATGCAGGGAAGCAACGTCGCCGACGGCACCGACTGCGCCATCAGGACGAAGAACTCGCTCTTCTCGACCGGGCAGTTCGCCTCGGTCGCGTACCCGGCCTCCGCCCGGCACCCGGCGAGACCGGCCATCGACAGCGCCAGCACGATCGGCAGGGCGGCGCGGCGAACGCGAGCCATCACGTCCCGGCGAGGCCGTTGCGCTCGAGCCACGTCCCGGCGATCGCTCGGGGATCAGCCCCGCGGCCCAACTCGGCGTTCATCGAGCGGAGCTCGCCGGTGGTCAGCAGGGCCGACACGGCGTCGACCACGCCGGCGAGTCCCGGGAACCGTTCGAGCGCGTCCCGCCGTACCACCGGCGTCACGTTCTCCGCCGGCTGCAGGCCTCGATCGTCCTCCAGCAGCACGAAGTCGTTGAGCTCGACCGCGCCGTCGCTGGTGAACATGAGCGCGACGTCCACGGTGCCTTGCGCGAGCGCGGCCACCGTCCGGCCGCCCCCCGAGTCCAGGGTCAGGATCTCGTCCCCGAACTCGATCCCGTAGGTCGACTCGAGGCCGGGCAGGCAGGAGGGACGCCGGAGGCACTCGGGCGGGCCGCCGAACGTGAGCCGGTCCGCCACCGGCGCGAGGTCGCTCAAGCTGCGCAGACCGAATCGCGCGGCGGTCTCCCGAGTCACGGCGAACCCGTTCTGGTCCTCCGCGGATGAGGCCTCGAGGGCGATCACACCGAAGCCCCTCAGCTCCGACGCGAGCGCCCGGTGGTTCGCGTCGTGGTCGGCCGAGGCCGAGCCCGGACCCGAGAAGAACAGAAGCGCGCTGCCCGCGTACTCGGGCACGAACTCGACGAGTCCCTGGACGAGCGCCGGCATCACGAGCTCGCGCGTGCCCAGGGCGGTCTCGCGCTTCACCCGGACGCCGGCGGCCTCCAGAGCCTGCGCATAGATCTCCGCCAGCAGCACGCTCTCGGGGAAGTTGAACGACGCGACCGTCACGGCGTCGTCCCGGTCGACGCGTGGCGGCGGCTCGTTCGTCCGATCGCAGGCAGAGGCAGCCAGGACGAGGGCGAGCAGGAGCGCGGGGGTTCGGCGGGCGCCCATCGCGGCACAGGGTAGGCCATGCCGGGTCGCCGCGAGCCGTGGGTTCGCCCGGCGAGCCCGTGGCAAGATGGCCGCGGAGGTGCGACATGGCGACCGAGACCACATCGAAGGGCGGCGGCAAGCACCACGACCACGTGGACACCGAGGACCGCGGCAGCAAGCTGCCGAAGAAGAAGTACGAGAAGGAGCTCCGCCGGCTCCAGGAGGAGCTCGTCAAGATGGAGGATTGGGTCGCGAGCACCGGGGCCCGGATCGTCGTGGTGTTCGAGGGGCGGGACGCGGCCGGCAAGGGCGGGACGATCAAGCGGGTGACGCAGTACATGAACCCGCGGGTCACGCGGATCGTAGCGCTCGCCAAGCCCACGGAGCGCGAGCGGTCGCAGTGGTACTTCCAGCGCTACATCGAGAACCTGCCCTCGGCGGGCGAGATCGTGCTGTTCGACCGCAGCTGGTACAACCGCGCCGGCGTGGAGAAGGTGCTCGGGTTCTGCACGCCCGAGGAGCACCGTCGGTTCCTACGGCAGGTCCCGATCGTCGAACGCCTGCTGGTCGAGGACGGCATCGTCCTGCTGAAGTACTGGTTCTCGGTCTCCGACGACGAGCAGGAGCGCCGGTTCCGTTCGCGGATCGACGACCCGATGCGGCGGTGGAAGCTGTCGCCCACCGACCTGGAGTCGCGTTCGCGCTGGGTCGACTTCTCGCGGGCCAAGGACGAGATGTTCGTGCACACCGACATCCCCGAGGCGCCGTGGTTCGTCGTCGAGGCCGACGACAAGCCGCGCGCGCGCATCAACTGCATCGCGCACCTGCTCTCGATGATCCCGTACGAGGAGGAGCCGGTACCCAGGAAGATCAAGATCCCCGAGCGGCAGAGCGACGAGGGATACGTGCGGCCGCCGCGCGACGCCTACACCTACGTGCCCGATCACGCCGCCGAGCTGCTGGCCTGACCGCGGCGTTCGCTACCCTCGGTCCATGGAGCGCCTGCACGGCATCGAGGCCCTGCCACGCCCGGGGGGATCCGCGGTGGTCACGGTGGGCTTCTTCGACGGCGTGCACGTCGGCCACCGGGCGGTGCTCCGGCGAACGGTCGACGCCGCGCGGGAGCGCGAGATCCCCTCGGTCGCGGTCACGTTCGACCGCCATCCGCGGGAGGTGCTCACGCCCGGCAAGGAGCCCCGGCTCCTGACCACGGTCCAACGCAAGGCGGACCTGATCGAGGAGGCGGGTATCGACGCGCTGCTGGTGCTCCAGTTCACCGAGGACTTCAGCCGGTGGCCCGCGGAGGACTTCATCGTGCGCGTCCTCGTCGACGGGCTCCACGCGGATCACTGCGTCATGGGCGCGAACTTCACCTTCGGCCACCGGGCGGCCGGGACGGTCGAGCTGCTGATCCAGACCGGGCCCCGGTGGGGGTTCACGGCCGAGCGCGTCGAGCTCGTGGAGCTCGAGGGCCGCCGCGTCTCCTCGTCCTCGATCCGCGACGCCCTGGCCGAGGGCGACCTCGTATGGCCGCTCCTGGCGCTCGGGCGCCGGTTCGTCCTGGACGGGACAGTCGTCGGCGGGGCTGGCCGCGGGCGCGACCTGGGGTTTCCGACGGCGAACCTGCAGACCTGGCCGCGGCTCCTGCTCCCGGGGCGGGGGATCTACGCGGGGCGCGCGGTGGTGGATGGCCGCAGGCACGTCGCCGCGATCAGCGTGGGTACCAATCCCACCTTCGGTGTGGAGCCCCTGCACGTCGAGGCCTACCTGCTCGACTTCGACGAGGACATCGTGGGCCGGCCGATCTCGATCGAGTTCTGGGCCTACCTGCGCGACGAGGAGCGGTTCGCGACCCCGGACGAGCTCTCGGACGCGATCGGGCGAGACGTGCGCCGAACCCGCGACCTCGTGACCGAACCGTGAGAGGCTCCGAGGCGTGAGGTCTCGGCGTGGCCGCCCTCACCGGATCCCGTTCGGGCTCCTGCTGATCGCGCTCGGGATCGCCGTCGGGGTCGCCGCGTACCTCGTCGACCGCGCCGACGAGGGCAGCGCCGGCCCGCCCACCACCCCGGGGGCCCGGGTGAAGGTGAGCCCCGAGGAGACGGCGGCCGGCATGACCGGGTCGGCGAGCCCCAGCTCGAGCCCCGAGCCCAAGGGCAGGCTGCTGATCCACGGCACGGGCGACGTGAGCCTGGACCCGAGCTACATCCCGGCGTTCCGGACCAAGGGCTGCGGGTGGGCGTGGAGCGGCCTGCACGGCCTGTTCGAGCACGACGACCTCACGATCATCAACCAGGAGTGCCCGTCCACCGACGACGTCGCGCCGCTGGACAAGACGTTCGTCTTCCGGTGTGACCCCGGAGCGCTGGACTAGGCGCGCGAGGCCGGCGTCGACGTGGCGAACCTGGCGAACAACCACGCGTTCGACCAGGGACCGCAGGGGCTCCTGGATTCGATCCGCAACATCAAGCGCGCGGGCATCCTGCCGGTCGGCGCCGGCACCTCGCAGGAGAAGGCCGACGCGCCCGCCTACATCGAGGTCAAGGGCTGGACCGTCGCGGTCGTGGCCGTGGGGGAGGTGACCGATCCCGTCTCACAGGTCGCCGTCGGCGACGAGATCGGAACCTCGGTGGGTCACTCCCACGCCCACCGGTTGCAGCCGATGGACACGTATGAGGCCAAGCCGATCTTCTACGGCCTGAGAATGCTCGTATGGCCGCGGTTCTCGGCCGAGGGCTCGGCCACGGCGGTCGCCGAGGCCGTCTTTCGGCCCAACGGGGAGATCGTGGGCCGCCTGTGCCGGCGACCATCGTCTCGGACGGCCACCCGGTCCTGGACTGACGCGCCGCGTTCGGGCCCCTGACCAGGGCAGACGGGGAACGTCTGGTAGCCTGGGCCGGTATGTCGCTCACCAAGACCCAGAAGGCCGAGATCGTCACCGACCACCGGCGCTCGGACGCGGATACCGGTTCCACCGAGGTCCAGATCGCCGTGCTGAGCAGGCGGATCTCGGACCTGACCCAGCACCTGAAGACCCATGCCAAGGACCACGCGTCCCGGCGTGGGCTCCTCATGCTGGTGGGCCGCCGGCGCCGTCTGCTGGAGTACCTGCGGAGACAGGACATCGAGCGGTACCGACAGATCGTGGCGAAGCTCGGACTTCGCCGATAAGAGTCCGAAGGCGCCCTCGGGGGGCGCCTTCTCCACATGGGGGGATGCGAACGAACCACTGACCGAACCGGAGGCGGGAGCACCCGCGGTCGGTTCTCAGTTGCGAGCCACCGATCCCGATCGGCGGTTCACCACTGACAACCGGCCAGGGGGCGGCCGCGCGCCACGCGCGAGCGGCGCCCCCCAAGGAAGCCTCCGCCTGCAGACGCGCGACGCGATCGCGCCGCGCACGACCCATCGAGGAGGCAACGGCCGATGGCCATCACCCTTTCCCGAGAGTTCGGGAACAAGACCCTGACGTTCGAGTCGGGCCGGCTCGCGAAGCAGGCCGGCGGCTCGTGCGTCGTGACGTACGGCGAGACCCAGGTCCTCGCCACATGCACCACCGCACAGCCCCGCGAGGGCATCGACTTCTTCCCGCTCACGATCGACGTCGAGGAGCGGATGTACGCGGCGGGCAAGATCCCCGGCGGCTTCTTCCGCCGCGAGGGTCGCCCGTCCGAGACCGCGATCCTGACCGCGCGCCTGACCGACCGGCCGATGCGGCCGAGCTTCAAGGACGGCTATCGCGACGAGGTCCAGGTCGTGATCACCGTGCTGTCGGTCGACATGGCCAACCAGTACGACATCCCCGGCATGAACGCGGCGAGCCTTGCCACGATGCTCGCCGGGATCCCGTTCGAGGGCCCGGTCGGCTCGGTCCGGCTCGGCCTGATCGACGGGAACTGGGAGATCAACCCCACGTTCCAGGATCTCGAGGAGGCCACGTTCGACATCGTGGTCGCCGGCCGCCGCAACGAGGCGGGCGTGGTCGACATCCTGATGATCGAGGGCGAGGCACCCGACAACACGTGGGCTCTGCTCGAGGGCGAGCGGGGTACGGCCCCCACCGAGCAGGCCGTCGCCGAGGGCCTGGAGGTTGCCAAGCGAGCGATCGACCAGCTGATCGAGGTCCAGCTGGAGTTCGTTGCCAAGGCCGACGTCAAGCCGCAGCCGTTCGAGCCCCGACCGCTGTACGCGTCGGACACGTGGGCGGCGGTGGAGGCGTTCAAGGAGCGCATGGAGACCGCGATCGTGCCCGACAAGGCCGAGCGCGAGGCGGCGCTGGACGAGCTCAAGGACCTCGTGAGGAGCCACCTGCTCGAGACCTGGGGCGCCGAGACCTACGCGGCGCGCCAGTCCGAGATCTCGCCCGCCTGGAAGGACCTCCAGAAGAAGGTCATGCGCGCACGCGTGATCGAGCACGGCGTGCGGCTGGACGGCCGTGGACCGAAGGACATCCGCGCGCTCTCGGCCGAGGTCGGGCTGATCCCGCGCACGCACGGTTCGAGCCTGTTCGAGCGGGGCGACACGCAGGCCTTGAACGTGACCACGCTCGGGATGCTGCGCATGACCCAGATGATCGACACGCTCGATCCCGAGGAGACCAAGCGCTACATCCACCATTACAACTTCCCGCCGTTCTCCACGGGCGAGGTGGGCCGGATCGGCTCGCCCCGGCGCCGCGAGATCGGCCACGGCGCACTCGCCGAGCGGGCGCTCGTGCCGGTCATCCCGCCCGAGGAGGAGTTCCCCTACGCCCTCCGGCTCGTATCCGACATCCTCAGCTCGAACGGCTCGACGTCGATGGCCAGCGTGTGTGCCTCGACCCTGTCGCTGATGGACGCCGGCGTGCCGATCAAGGCGCCGGTCGCGGGCATCGCGATGGGGATGATCGCCGAGGCGGGAACGTTCGTGACCCTGACCGACATCCTGGGTGCCGAGGACGCGCTGGGCGACATGGACTTCAAGGTCGCGGGCACCGCCGACTTCGTGACGGCGATCCAGCTGGACATGAAGGTCACGGGCCTGCCGGGCGACGTGCTTGCCGGGGCGCTCGATCAGGCCAAGGAGGCCCGGCTGAAGATCCTCGAGGTGATCCGCGGGGCGATCGCCGAGCCGCGCACCGAGGTCAACCCGAAGGCGCCGCGCATCCTGACGCTCAAGATCCCCGCCGACAAGATCGGCGAGGTGATCGGGCCCAAGGGCAAGAAGATCAACGAGATCGTCGCGCTCACCGGGGCCGACATCGACATCCAGGACGACGGCACGGTGTTCATCGGCGCGCGCGAGGCCGGTGGGGCCGACGAGGCGGCGCGGATCATCGACGAGATCGCCAACCCGCGCCCGATCACCGTCGGCGAGCACTTCACCGGCACCGTCGTCAACACGACCACGTTCGGCGCGTTCGTGAACCTGGTGCCCGGTCGCGACGGCCTGATCCACATCTCCAAGCTCGGCCGGGGCAAGCGCCTGGCCAACGTCGAGGAGGCCGTCAAGGTCGGCGACACGATCGAGGTCGAGGTCCAGGACATCGACGACCGCGGAAAGATCTCGCTCAAGCCGGTCGGCGAGGAGTGGGCGATCCCGCAGGGCATGGAGCCCGAGCCCTCGCGTGCGGGCGGGGACGGAGGGGACCGGCCCCGCCGCGATCGCGACCGGCGCCCCAGGGATCGAGACCGCCGTCCTCGGGACCGCGATCGGGACCGGGACCGCCAACCGCGCGACAACGTCTGACCGATGCCGATCGGACGGACGGAGTTCACCTCCGGTCTTCGCGTCGTCACCGAGCGGATGCCCGGCGTCCGCTCGGTGACGCTCGGCTTCTGGGTCCTGGCGGGCTCGCGCGACGAGCCCCCGCCGATCTCGGGGTCGAGCCACTTCCTCGAGCACCTATTGTTCAAGGGGACGAAGACGCGGAGCGCGCGGGACATCGCGGAGGCGTTCGACGCGGTGGGCGGGGAAGTCAACGCGTTCACGGCCAAGGAGTACACGGCCTTCTATGCACGCGTTCGCGACCGCGACCTGCCGATGGCGGTCGAGCACCTGTCGGACATGCTCCAGCACTCGGTGCTGCGCATCTCCGACGTCGACGCGGAGCGGCAGGTGATCCTGGAGGAGATCAACCAGCACGAGGACGACCCCGACGACCTCGTCCACGACCTGTTCACCGAGACGCTGTGGCCGGGGCACCCGCTCGGCCGGCCGGTCCTCGGCACGCGGCAGAGCATCCTGGGCGCCACGCGCGACCAGGTCCGGCGCTTCTACCGCAAGCACTACGTGCCGGGCAACGTCGTTGTGGTCGCGGCCGGAAACCTGCGGCACGAGGAGCTGCTCGACGTCGTCTCCGAGCATATGGGCCCGGGCACCGTCCGCGCGGCGGGCCCCAGCGCGTGGAACCTCCGGGCCGCCGGCGACGTGCCGCCGCCGTCGGGCCGATCGCTGGTGAAGAGGCGCAAGACCGAGCAGGCGCACATCTGCATCGGCACCAGCGGGCTGTCGCGCACCGATCCCGACCGGTTCGCGTTCGGCGTGGTGAACAACGCGCTGGGCGGCGGGATGAGCTCGCGGCTGTTCCAGGAGATCCGCGAGAAGCGCGGCCTAGCGTACAGCGTGTACTCGTACCACTCGATGTACGCGGAGGCGGGCGTGTTCTGCGCCTACGCGGGAACGACGCCGGGACGCGCCAAGGAGACGCTCGCGATCATGCGCGCCGAGCTCGAGGACGTGGCCAACAAGGGTCTGGCCCCCGAAGAGTTCGAACGCGCCAAGGGGCACATGAAGGGGTCGCTCGTGCTGTCGCTGGAGGACCCGGGCGGGCGGATGTCGCGCCTGGGCAAGTCCGAGATCGGCCACGGTGAGTCGCTGACGGTGAACCAGCTGCTGTCGCGCATCGAGGCCGTGACGCCCGAGGACGCGGAGCGGGCGGCCGAACGGGTACTCTCGCAGCCGATGACGGTCACCGTCCTGGGGCCCTTCTCGGGTAAGGACGCCATCGCGTGATCCGCGTCGGGGTGATCGGCGCGTGCGGCCGCATGGGCCTCATGGTCTGCCGCGCGCTCGCCGATTCCGAGGACTTCGCGCTGGTCGCGGCCGTCGACCGGTCGAAGATCGGCCAGAACGTCGGCCAGATGATCGGCCACCCCGAGCTCGACGTCCCGGTCTCCGACGAGCTCGAGCGCCTGCTGGAGGCCAAGGCGGTCGTGGCGATCGACTTCACCCATCCCGACGTGGTGATGGACGACATCCGGTGGTGCATCTCGCACGCGGTGCAGGCCGTAGTGGGCACCACCGGCATCACGCAGGAGGAGCTCCAGGAGATCGACAAGCTCCTGTCGGACGAGGGCCACGAGTCCAACGTGATCATCGCGCCGAACTTCGCCCTGGGCGCCGTGCTGATGCAGCGCTTCTCGGCGCTCGCGGCCCACTACCTGCCGGCGGTCGAGATCATCGAGCTGCACCACGATCAGAAGGCCGACGCTCCCTCCGGCACGGCGATCGCGACCGTCCGGCGGATCCAGGATGAGCGCCGCGAGGCCTGGCGGGGGCCGGACGGCGAGTCGATCGAGGGCGCGCGCGGCGGCGAAGTCGAGGGGATCCGCATCCACTCGGTCCGCCTGCCGGGTCTGGTCGCGCACCAAGAGGTCATCTTCGGCGGGCAGGGGCAGACGCTCACGATCCGGCACGACTCCACCGACCGCTCGTCCTTCATGCCGGGGGTGCTGATGGCGGCGCGCGCCGTGATGACACGTCCGGGCCTGACGGTCGGGCTCGAACCGCTGCTGGACCTCCCGCCGCTCCCGTAGCCGGTGCGGCGGGTCGCCTGCGTCTTCGCCCACCCCGACGACGACACCTATGGCGTGGGCGGCAGCCTGGCGATCCACGCCGAGGACGTCGAGCTGACGGTCGTCCTGGCCACGAGCGGGGACGCCGGTCGGATCGCCGACCCGTCGCTCGCCACGCGCGAGGACCTCGGGCGGGTCCGGGAGTCCGAGGACGAGGCTTCGTGGCGCGCGTTGGGACTCGAGCCCCACCTCCGGTTCCTGCGGCATCCCGACGGCGGGCTGCCCGCGCTGCGCGACGAACTGGTGACCGAGGTGCGCGACCTCCTGAGCGAGACCGAGCCCGAGCTGGTCGTGTCGTTCGGGCCCGACGGGATCACCGGCCACGAGGACCATGTCACGATCGGGGCGGCCGCGACCGACGCCTTCCACGCCGAGCGCGAACGCGGCACACCGGGCCTCGCCCGGCTCTTGTACGTCGCGATCGCCGCCGGCGACCTCGAGCGGCTGAACGAGCTGCTGCGCGAGCGCGGGCTCGAACCCATGGACCCGACGCAGCCCTTCATGCCGCGCGGCGTGCCGGACGAGACGATCGGCGTGCGCGTGGACGCCTCGAACGCGTACGAGCGTAAGCTCGAGGCGCTCCGCAGCCACAAGACGCAGGCCGAGCTGGAGGACCTCCCGTTCGACCTGTGGCCGGAGATCCTGGCCACGGAGTCCTTCGTGATCGCGTGGCCCCCGGCCGAGCCGGGCGCGACTGTCCTTGGCGACGTGTTCGAGGGTCTGCCCGGCTCGTAAGCTCGGCGGATGAACGTACAGATCCGACGTATCACCGAGGACGAGCTCGAGCCGTTCCTGCTGGCCTCCGAGCTCGCGTCCGGCGTCGTCCCCGACCGCGACGAGATCGAGCGCGAGCGTTCGATCGCCGAGCCCGACCGCAACTTCGCCGCGTTCGACGGGCCCGACATCGTCGGGACGGCCGGCGCGTTCACGATGCCCATGACGGTCCCCGGCGCCGAGCTCGTGGTGGGCTACCCGACGCTGGTCGGCGTCCTCCCGACGCACCGCCGCCGGGGGATCGCGGCGAGGCTCATGCGCGCGCTCATGGACGACGCACACGAACGGGGCGAGGTCCTCTCGGTCCTGTACGCGTCCGAGGGCGGGATCTACGGCCGGTACGGGTTCGGGCTCGGGACGATCGGGCTGACGCTGCGGATCGAGACGGCCCGCTCGGCATTCGTCCGCGGGTACGAGGCATCGGGCCAGATACGGCTCGTCGAGCGCGAGCGCGCCACCAAGGAGATCCTCGCCGTGCACGAGGCGTCGCGGCTCGGTGTCCCCGGAATGGTGCACCTGGACGAGCGCAGGCTCGCGTACGTCGTCGGCCACGAGCACGGCGCCGACAAGGAACGGCCGTCGTTCTTCGCGTTGCACGAGGGGCCGGGCGGCGTGGACGGGTACGTGATCTACAAGGTCGCGCACGACTGGCCCGAGGGCTCGCCGAACACCACGCTGCGCGTTCGGGACCTCGTGGCCGCGAACCCCGGGGCGTACGCGGACCTGTGGCGCTTCGTGCTGGACGTGGACCTCGTGGCGTACGTGGAAGCGGGGAACCGCCCGAGCGACGAGCCGCTGTTCCACCTGCTGCGCGAGCCTCGGCGCCTGCGCGCCAGGATGTCCGACAACCTGTGGATGCGGCTGGTCGATGTTCCGGGCGCGCTCGGTGCCCGGATGTACGGAGCCCGGGGCCGGCTCGTGTTGGAGATCGCCGACGCGTTCTGCCCATGGAACCAGGGTCGGTACGCGCTGGACGTCTCGAACGACGACCTCGGCGTCGCCGAACCGACCACCGAACCCGCGGATCTCGCGTGCACCGTCAACGAGGTCGCCGCCGCGTATCTCGGCGGCACGTCGTTCCGGCAGCTCCATCGTGCCGGGAGGGTCCACGAGGCCACGGCGGGGGCATTGATGAGGGCCGACGCGATGTTCGCCTGCGATCCGGCGCCCTGGTCCCCGTACGAGTTCTGATCAGCCGGCGATCCCGCGCACGAACAGCCACACGCCCAGGGCGCCCATCGCGACCGCGAGCACGTCGCTCAGGATCCGCAGGAACCGATCGCTGACGCGGTGCGCGCCGGCGCCGAGCAGCACCATCGCCGAGTCCATCAGCGACACGCCGAGCAGCAGCGCGATCACCGTCACCACGGCGAGGCCGCGGCCGCCCTGGTCGACCGCGCTCGCGACCAGCGCCGTGCCGGTCGTGGCCAGGAACACGTAGACGCCGGGGTTCAGGATCACCGCGACGATCCCGCGGACCGTCGGGTGCAGGCCTCCGAGCGGGCCATCCTCCACCTCGTGCGAGCGTCGGCGCTCGCGGATCGCGTCGAACGCTAGGAACACGAGGAACCCACCGCCGATCACCTTCACGACGCGCAGGAACGATTCGGAGGGCTCGATGCTCGACAGGCCGGCGGCGAGCAGCAGCATCATCGCGCCGAACGTCGCGTTCGCGCCCGCCATGGCCCGCAGGCCGCGGCCGGCGCCGCCGCGCGAGGCCTCCGAGAACAGCAGGAGCTGCACCGGTCCGGGCGAGGCGCCCAGGGCGACGCCCAGACCGAAGGCGGCGATCGCGAGCGAGAGATCCACGAAGGCCTAGGAGAGTCGAAGCTCGCCGAGCTCGATCGGCGCGTCGTCGGTCGCCTTGGAGAGGACGACGCCCTCGCATTCGGCGAGCGGATCGATCTCATCAGCGGTCAGGCCGAGCACCGCGCGCTCGATCAGCGGCGTGTGCGAGATCGCGAGGCCGCGCTCGTCCTCGGGGACGGCGTCCAGCAGCGCCGAGACCACGCCGGCCATCGCCAGCGGCGAGCCGTCGTTGTCCTCGGCCGCCAGGCCCGGTACGACCGCGTGCGCCGGGAGCTGTTCGCCCAGGCCGCGGAGCATCCACGCGGCGGTCTCCGCCGCCCGCTCGGCGGGGGAGACGAAGACCACGACGTAGCCCCCGGCGAGCGTCGCGCCGACCGACTGCGCCTGCGCGCGGCCCTCGTCCGAGAGCCGATCCGCGTTCGGATCGCGGCGGGCGTGGCGGCGCACTTCCAGCGTTCGCAAGGGGTCTCCTTCCTTCGGGACGTCGTGTAGCATGCCGCGACCCATGAAGCCTACCCGCGTCCTCCTGCCCGGCTTCCTCGCGCTCGCGATCGTGCTGGCAGCATGCGACGGAGGAAAAGAGCCCTCGAACGCCGCGTCCAAGACGAGCGCCGACGTCCCGACGCCGGCCGAGACCTTCACCGGCGCCCCCGGCACCGCGACCTACGAGTACGCGAACGAGGGCCTCGTGGTCACCGTCACGCTGGATGGGAGCGACGGGACACTCGACGTGGAGAACGACTCGAGCAACGACCTGGACCCGCCGGGCCTGTACGTGCTCGAGGCGGCCGACGGGCACGAGGTCGACGGCACGGTACTCGACGCCGCGCCGGTGTCGGCGGGCGACACCGCGTCCTTCGACGTGCGGCTCGACGACCTGTCCGTCGACGACATCGGGCTGCTCGTGCTGCTGTTTGGCGCCGACAACTACGGCGCGTTCGTCCGGACCGCCTAGCCGCTCTCCCCGCGGCTCAGTGGCTCGGCCTCCCCGGCGGCGATCCGTCCGAGGACGAAGATCAGATCAGACAGCCGGTTCAGGTACAGGAGCACGTGCCCGTTCACGGATCCGCCGGCGTCCCGAACCGCGACCACACGCCGCTCGCCACGTCGGATCGCGCTGCGCGCCACGTCGAGCGCCGCCGAGACCGGGTTGACGCCCGGCACGATGAACGCGTTCGGCAGGGGATGGGCCAGGACGAGCTCGTCGATCCGGGACTCGAGGCGCCCGGCCATGTCCGGGGTCACGAGCGACACGCCGGGTTCGAGGCGCCTCCGCCCGGCCGGGTTCGTGGCCAGGTCCGCCCCCGCGACGAACAGCTCTCTTTGCAGCTCCAGGATCTCGGCCTGCAGGGAGGCGTCTTCGGCGAGGGCGCGGGCCAGGCCGAGCGCAGCGACGGCCTCGTCGATCGCGCCGGCCGCCTCGGCGACCGGATCGGCCTTGGAGACCCGCCCCCCGAACAGGAGCCCCGTCGAGCCGTCGTCCCCGGTCCCGGTGTAGATGCGCGGCACGCTGGCTAGGATAGCGGCGGCCGTCCGCCCACCAGCCGTGGGCGCAGGCATAACAGGAGCCGCAGGAGATGCCGGAGGCACCAGCGATCGACCCTTCCGCACCTGTCAGGCGTTGCTCGGCATCCACACGACTCCCATGGTAGACATGTGCAACATGTTGCAGATGTGATGCTTGTGCGCGAGGTGCAACGCGCAGGCACGGAAGGAGGAAGCGACATGGCCGGTAGGTTCGGGGCGGTCGTCACCGCCATGGTCACGCCGTTCAAGGACGATCACGCGCTCGACCTCGACGCGGCGCGGTCCCTCGCGGCCCACCTGTACGAGCGGGGTTCGGAGTCCCTGGTGATCGCCGGCTCGACGGGGGAGTCACCGACGCTCACGCATCGCGAGAAGGTCGAGCTGTTCGGCGCCGTGGTCGAGGTCGCCCGAGGCAAGGGCAAGGTGATCTGCGGCACGGGCACCTACAACACCGCCGAGACCCTGGACCTCTCGCGCGAGGCCGAGGCGCTGGGCGCCGACGGGCTGCTCCTCGTCACGCCGTACTACAACAGGCCGCCGCAGCGCGGCCTGCTCGAGCACTTCAAGAAGGTGGCGAACGCGGTCTCGATCCCGGTGGTCGCGTACAACATCCCGGGCCGCACCGGGATCCGGCTCGAACACGACACACTGCTGAAGATGGCCGAGGTCCCGAACATCGTCGGGGTCAAGGACTCCACCGGCGACTTCCAGGCGATCTCGCGGCTCATCTCGGAGGCCCCGCCGGACTTCGAGGTCTACAGCGGGGACGACTGGGCGACCTTCGGCTACATGTGCCTGGGCGCGGTCGGCGTCGTCTCGGTCGCGAGCCACCTCGTCGGCGGGAAGATCCGACAGATGTGCGACCTGATCGAGTCCGGCGACATCCCGGCGGCCCGCAAGATCCACGAGGAGTTGACGCCGCTGTTCAACGCGCTGTTCATCACGTCGAACCCCATCCCCGTCAAGACCGCCCTCGGGATGGTCGGCCACCCGGTCGGGCCGCCGCGGCTGCCGCTCGTGCCGGCGACCAACGAGGAGCGCGAACGGATCCGCGGGGCCCTGATGGATGCCGGACTCCTCTAGTCCGGGCGCGCCTTCCGGCGCCGACACCCTTCCGGCGCGCGTCGTCTTCCTCGGCGGCGTCGGCGAGGTCGGTCGCAACATGGCGTGCGTCGAGCTCGACGGCCGCCTCCTGATCGTCGACGTCGGCTTGTCGTTCCCGCACGCCGAGATGCCCGGCATCGACCTGGTCCTGCCGGACTTCGAGTACGTGCGCGAGCGGTTCGACGAGGTCGAGGCGATCGTGCTGACGCACGGGCACCAGGACCATATCGGCGCCCTTCCATACCTCCTGCGCGAGTTCGGTGGGGCCCCGCTCCCGGTGTACGGGACGGCGTTCACGCTCGCGCTGCTCGAGGGCCAGCTCGAGGAGCACCAGGTACGCGATCGCGCCGAGTTCCGGCAGGTGACTCCCGGTCAGACGGCCGTGACTGGTCCGTTCTCGATGCGCTTCCTCCGCGTCACGCACTCGATCCCCGATGGCATGGCCGTCGTGATCGACACGCTCTACGGCTCCATCCTGCACACGGGCGACTTCAAGATCGACCAGACCCCCCTGGACGGACGCGCCACCGATCTGCACGCGCTCGCGGAGGAGGCCGGGCGCGGCGTCCATCTGCTACTGAGCGACTCGACCAACGCGGAGGAGGCCGGGTATACCGAGAGCGAACGCAGCGTGGGCCCGGTCCTGCAGGACATCATCTCGCGGGCGCCGCAGCTCGTGGTGGTCGCGTGCTTCTCCAGCCACATCCATCGGATCCAACAGGTGGTGAACGCGGCCCGGGCCGACGAGCGCGTGGTCGCGTTCCTCGGCCGTTCGATGCTCCAGAGCGTGGAGGCGGCCCGACTGCTCGGGATCCTGCACGTGCCCGAGGGCGACGTCATCCCGATCGAGGAGGTCGAGCACCGAGATCCCTCACGGGTCGTCGTCGTTTGCACGGGCTCACAGGGCGAGCCCTTCTCGGCCCTGAGCCTGATGGCGGCACGCGAACACAAGTGGGTCAAGTTGAAGGAGGGCGACAGCGTGGTGCTGTCGTCGAGCCTGATCCCCGGCAACGAGCCCGCGATCCACCGCGTCATCGACGGCCTCTATCGGACCGGAGCGGACGTGTTCCATCTCCCGGCCTACCCGGTGCACGCGAGCGGCCACGCCGCCGCCGAGGAACTGCGGCTGATGCTGTCGCTCGTCCGACCGCGATGGTTCGTCCCGATCCACGGCGAGCGGCGTCACCTCGCCCACCACGCCAAGATCGCGACCGAGGTCGGGATCTCCGCCGACCACGTCATGATCTGCGAAGACGGCGACGTGGTCGAGGTTGGGGAGAAGGTCCACGTGGTAGACCGGGCCCCCGCCGGCATGACGCTCGTCGACGGGCTGGGCATCGGCGATGTGGGCGAGATCGTGCTGCGCGATCGCCGCAAGCTCTCGGCCGACGGCGTGGTGGTCGTCGTGGTGGCCGTCGACGCCCACCACGGGCAGATCATCTCCGGTCCGGACATCGTCAACCGCGGGTTCGTCTTCGACGAGACCTCTGCCGACATCCTTGAAGCGGCGCGCGAACGCGTCATGCTCTCCCTGAAGGACAGCGCCGAGGCCGAGGTGGTCGACCGCGGGGTGCTCGAACAGAACATCCGGCGGGTCCTCGGCAAGTACTTCTACGAGGTCACGCAGCGCAAGCCCGTGATCCTGCCCGTGATCGTGGAGGTGTAGTTGGCCGGCTCTTCGAGAGGCCGCGGCCGGAAAACCAAGGGGAAGGCCCGCACCTCGGTCAGGACGCACCTGCGACCCTGGGCGCGCGACGCCCTGGGGATCGGCCTGGTCGTCCTCGCTCTGCTGGCGGTGCTCGGGCTGTGGTTCGAGGCGGCAGGACCCGTCGGCCGAGGCCTGGACTGGCTTCTGCACGCGTCGTTCGGCCTCGCGGCCGTGGTCTTCCCGCTGCTCGCCCTGTACTGGGGGCTCGTCCTGCTCCGCGGCGCACCCGAACAGGAGCGCCTGCGGATGTTCATCGGGTTCGCGATAGCCACGGTCGGCGTGCTGGGGCTGCTGTCGTTGTGGCAAGGGAACCCCCGACCGTTCGGCGGCTACGCGCGGGTGGGCGACGCGGCCGGGGTGGTGGGGGCGCTCGCCGCGTGGCCGCTCGGCAAGCTGGTGTCGGGGATCGGCGCCGTGATCGTGTGTGGCGGCGCGGTGCTGCTCGGCCTGCTGATCTTCGCGGGGACGCCGCTGTCGGCCATCTGGGAACGGATCCTCGAGGCGTTCACGCGCGAGGAGTCCGACGAGGAGGACGAAGAGCAGGAACCGGTCGCGATCGACGAGGTCCAAGTCGAGGAGCTCCGGGTCGTGCACTCGGGGGAGTTCGCGCTAGTCGAGCTCCCCGAGGACGCCGAGCAGGACGAGGAGGAGCCGGAGGCGATCGAGGTCCCGGCGCTCGTTCGGCCGAGATCCGGGGACGATTACGAGCTCCCGCCGCTCGACCTGCTCCGAACCTCGCCCCCCTCGGCCGGAAGCGACCGCGACGAGGAGCACCAGAAGGCCGCGCTCGAGCGCACCTTCCACACGTTCGGCGTGCCGGCCCACGTGGTCGCGGCGCATCGCGGGCCGACGGTCACGCTGTACGAGGTCGAGGTCGAAGCCGGGACGAAGGTCAACAAGGTGCTCTCGCTCGCCGACGACATCGCGTACGCGCTCGCGACCCCCGATGTGCGGATCATCGCGCCGATCCCGGGCAAGTCGGCGATCGGCGTCGAGGTGCCCAACAAGGTCCGCGACTTCGTGATGCTGGGCGACATCCTGCGTTCGAAGGCAGCCACCGACGACGAGCACCCGCTGTCGGTCGCGCTCGGCAAGGACGTGCACGGGCGCGCGCAACTCGTGAACCTGACGCAGATGCCGCACGTGCTCATCGCCGGGGCGACGGGCGCCGGCAAGTCGAGCCTGATCAACTCGTTCATCACGTCCGTGTTGATGCGAACCGACCCCGACGAGGTCAAGCTCGTCCTGGTCGACCCCAAGCGCGTCGAGCTGGCGCACTTCGTGGACCTGCCGCACCTGCTGGTGCCGGTGATCGTGCATCCCAAGCGCGCCGCCGAGGCCCTGGCCTGGGTCGTGCGCGAGATGGAGCAGCGCTACGAGCTGTTGGCGATGGTGGGCGTTCGCGACATCGACGGGTACCGGCTCGGGCTGGAGGAGGGAACGCTCCGGATCCCGCCGGGCCAAGACGACCGGGTCGTCGACTTCCCGTACCTGCTGGTCGTGATCGACGAGCTGGCCGACCTGATGATGGTCGCGCCCCGGGACGTCGAGGACGCGATCTGCCGGATCGCGCAGATGGCCCGCGCGGTCGGGATCCACCTCGTGGTCGCGACCCAGCGCCCGAGCGTCGACGTCGTCACCGGCCTCATCAAGGCGAACATCCCTTCGCGCATCGCCCTCATGACCTCGTCACAGGCCGACTCCCGGGTGATCCTGGACATGAACGGCGCCGAGAAGCTCGTCGGCCACGGCGACCTGCTGTTCGCGCCGTCGTCGGCGTCCAAGCCCACCCGGCTGCAGGCTGCGTGGGTGACCGAGAAGGAGATCGAGGCCGTCGGCAACTGGGTCCGGGAGCAGCGGCCGGCCGAGTACGCGATGAGCGTCGAGGGGCTCGGCAAGCCGCCGACGGAGGCCGAGGAGGAGGGCGGCCTCGGCGGCGACGACGAGCTGCTCGAGCAGGCGGCCGACCTCGTGGTCCGCTCGCAGCTCGGATCCACCAGCATGTTGCAGCGCAAGCTCAAGGTCGGGTTCGCGCGCGCCGGACGGTTGATGGATCTCCTCGAGGAGCGCGGCATCGTCGGACCGAGCCCGGGCTCGAAGGCCCGCGACGTGCTCGTCACGCCGGAGGAGTGGGAGGAGTCCCGGGCCGCCCGGACCGGGTCCTGAGGCTCGTCCAAGACGATGCCCACCGGTTTCGGCAGGCACATCGGGCCTTGGTCCCGGGCTGGCCAGGGGTCTCGCTTCCGGGCAGTCCGTTAGGATGCCCGGCGATCCAGGCCGGGAGATGAGGGGTGCAGCGAACCACGCCGAGCGTCGGCCCTGCGCTGCGGAAGGTGCGCGAGGGGCGGGGCGTGACATTGGAGGAGGCGGCGCGCGACACGCGCGTACGCCGAGAGTTCCTCGAGGCGATCGAGACCGAGCACTTCGATCACCTCCTGGGCGACGTGCACGTGCGCGGGTGCCTGCGCACCTACGCCACCTACCTACGACTGTCGCCGGACAAGGTCGTCGCCGTCTACGAGACCGAGCACCCGCAAGCCGAGGAAGGACCGACGATCACGACACCTCCGCCGCGCACCGAACCCGTGCTGGGCGCCCACCGCCGCCGGGACGACCACCGGCTGTGGATCCTGGTCGCGGCCGTGGTCCTGGTCGTGGCCGGGGCGTTCGGCATCCTGTCGGCACGCCGGCCGGCCCCGGCCCCGGCGAACCTTTCCGGCGCCGAGTCGGGCTCGGTGGTCGCGGCCTCCGAGCTCGCCCAGGGGATCACCGTCGCCGTAGAGGCGCGCGTCCCGATCGAGGTCTCGATCGTGGCCGACGGGGGCCGGGAGCAGCCGTTCTCGCTCGAGGCCGGCGAGGGCCGCTCGTTCCACGGCGACTCGTCGGTGTGGATCCGGCTTTCGGACGGACGCGGCGCGAAGATCACCGTGAACGGCGTCTCCAAGGGCTTCCCCGGCAAGGCCGGCAAGCCCTGGCACGAGACGTACAGCTACGACGAGACCACCTCCGGGGGCTGATCCGGTCCGGTGCGGGCCGAGCTGGTGGCGGTCGGAACCGAGCTGCTGATCGGGCAGATCGCCAACACGAATGCGCAGTGGATCTCCGAGCGCCTTGCCGAGCTCGGGATCGACGTGCTGCACGAGCAGGTCGTGGGCGACAACGCCGATCGCATCGTGGCGACGATCCGGCTCGCCGCCTCCAGGAGCGACGTCGTCGTCGTCACCGGGGGCCTGGGCCCCACCCAGGACGACGTGACGCGTCCGGCCCTGGCCGAGGCCGCCGGTGCGACGCTCGTTCGACACCCCGAGATCGAGCAGGAGCTTCGCGAACGGTTCCGGGTCCGCGGCCGCAAGATGCCCGAGTCCAACCTGGCGCAGGCCGACGTGCCCGAGCCCGGCCGGTACATCCGCCCCGAACGCGGCACCGCGCCGGGCCTGATCGTTTCGGTCGGCCAGGCCACCGTTTATGCGGTGCCGGGCGTTCCCTCGGAGATGCGGGAGATGATGGAGGGGGTGGTGCTGCCCGAGCTCGCAGGGCTGGCGGGACCGAACGCGCTCGTCTCGCGGACCCTGCGCTGCTACGGCCTGGCCGAGTCGCGCATCGCCGAGCTCCTCGACGACGTGTTCCACGCGGCCGCCAACCCGTCGATGGCCTACCTCGCGGGCGGCGGCGAGGTGCACGTCAGGCTCTCCGCCAAGGCGGGCACACGCGAGCAGGCGGCGTCCCTCCTCGAGCCGCTCGAGGCGCGCGTCCGGGAGGCGCTCGGCGACCACGTGTACGGCACGGACGACGAGACGATGGAGGCCGTCGTGGGTCGGCTCCTGGCCGAACGGGGACTGACCCTGGCATGCGCCGAGTCGTTGACCGGCGGCGGCCTCGGCGAACGCATCACCACGGTGCCGGGCGCGTCCTCGTACTTCCTCGGATCCGCGGTGACGTACGCGCTCGGGGCCAAGCGATCGATCCTGCACGTGTCGGCCGAGACGCTCGACGGCCCGGGACCGGTGAGCCGGGAGTGCGCCGCTGAGATGGCGGCGGGCGCCCGCCGGTTGTTCGGGGCCGACATCGCGGTCGCGCTCACCGGCGCCGCGGGCCCCGAGTCGCACGGTGACGCCGAACCCGGCCAGGTGTGGATCGGCCTGGATGCCGGCGGGGTCGAGCACCAGTACGGCTTCCGGTGGCCGTTCGACCGTGAGCTGATCCGTCGGTTCGCCGAGATGGCGGCCCTCGACCTGGTGCGCCGCCACGTGCTCGGCATGTCCCTTCGAGACTGATGGCGCGCGATCGGGCGTCCCGGCCGGAGGCGAGGCCGCTGCGGCTGTTCGTCGCGACCGAGGTGCCCGAGGACGTCCGCGCCGCGGTCGCCGGTGCCGTGGCCCCGCTCCGCGAGCGGTTCCCGAAGGCCCGCTGGGTGCCGACGCAGAACCAGCACGTGACGCTGAAGTTCCTCGGATCCACCTATCCGCGGCTCGTGGAGTGGGTGACCGCGACGGTGGGGGAGTTGGCGTCGCGCCATGCGCCGTTCACCACCCGGGTCGAGGGCCTCGGCGCGTTCCCGAACGCCCGGCGCGCCCGCGTCCTGTGGGCGGGCCTGGACGACGCGGGCTCAGCTTTCGGGCGCCTCGCGGCCGATCTTGACGAGGCGCTGTCGAGGGAGTTCGAGACCGAGAAGCGGGCGTTCACGCCCCACCTGACCGTCGCGCGCTTCGAGCCCACGGTCGCCGTGGACCCGGACGAGATCGCGTTCGAGAGCGAGCCGTTCGAGGTCGGCCGCATCGTGCTGTTCCGCAGCCATCTCCGGCGCCCGGCCCCGGTGTACGAGCCGATGGTCGTCGAGCCACTCGGGGGTCGTTGACCTCGAACACCTGTTCGAGTACGCTCCACGGGTTGCAGGACGGTAACTACAGGGGTGTAATCCGTGTCAGACCCGCGCGCTAGCGTTCGCCCTCCCGACCAGGACGAGCTCTCGCGGGCGGTCGCCCGCTGGGCCCGAGAGGACCCGCAGGGTCGGACGAAGGAGGCTTCGCAGATGGACCGGGACAAGATGCTGGACGTCACGCTCACGCAGATCGAGAAGCAGTTCGGCAAGGGCGCGGTCATGAAGCTCGGCGAGCACCCGATGGGCGCCGGCATCTCGGTGATCCCGACGGGCTCGCTCGCGCTGGACATCGCGCTGGGCGTGGGCGGCATCCCGCGCGGGCGGGTGGTCGAGGTGTTCGGCCCCGAGGGCTCGGGCAAGACCACGGTCTGCCTGCACGTGATCGCGGAGGCCCAGCGCCACGGCGGCATCGCCGCGTTCATCGACGCCGAACACGCGCTGGATCCCACGTACGCGCAGCGCCTGGGCGTCAACATCGACGAGCTCCTGGTCTCCCAGCCGGACTCGGGCGAGCAGGCACTGGAGATCGCCGACCTGCTGGTGCGCTCGGGCGCGCTGGACGTGGTCGTGATCGACTCGGTCGCCGCGCTCGTGCCGCGCGCCGAGATCGAGGGGGAGATGGGCGACACGCACGTCGGCCTGCAGGCGCGGCTGATGTCGCAGGCGATGCGCAAGCTCTCCGGGACGCTGTCGCGGTTCGACACGACGGCGATCTTCATCAACCAGCTGCGCGAGAAGATCGGCGTGATGTTCGGCAACCCGGAGACCACGCCGGGCGGCCGCGCGCTGAAGTTCTACTCGTCGGTGCGGCTGGACGTCCGCAAGGTCGAGAACCTGAAGGACGGCACCGATGTCGTGGGTTCGCGCACGCGGGTCAAGGTCGTGAAGAACAAGGTGGCGCCGCCGTTCCGCCAGTGCGAGTTCGACATCATGTACGGGCTGGGCATCTCCAAGGAGGGGAGCCTGCTCGACGTCGGCGTCGACCTCGAGATCGTGAAGAAGAGCGGCGCGTGGTTCACCTACGAGGGCGATCAGCTCGGACAGGGTCGAGAGAACGCCCGGCAGTTCCTGGCCGAGCACACCGACATCGCGACCGACATCGAGCGGCGGGTGCGCGAGGCGGTCGGCCTGACGGCGTTCGGCGCCGAGGGGGACGAGACCCCGATCGAAGTCGTCCCCGACCTGGTGGTGGCCGACGAGGCGACCGAGCCGGCCCCCAAGGCGGCCAAGGCCGACAAGGAGCGTGAGACCACCGGGGCGCGAGCGGGTTAGGGGAAGGCCCGCTCCGTCCCCGGCTCTCACATGACTCGGATGGCCAAGCACCCGCTCGACCTCCACGAACGCGCCCTGCGGCTGCTCGCCGTCCGGCCGCGGTCGCGCCGCGAACTCGAGGTCCGGCTCCGCCGGGCCGGGTTCGAGCTCGCCGAGGTCGACGAGGAGTTGATTCGGCTCGAGGCCGTCGGCCTGGTCGACGACGAGGCCTTCGCGCGAGAGCTGGCCCGGCACCACGTCATCTCGCGCCGGAGCGGCCGGCGCGCGATCGTGGGAGCCCTCGCCGCAAAGGGCGTGTCACGGGAGGTGATCGAGGAGGCCGTGGCCGGGCTGGGGGAGGACGAGGACGAGCGCGCGCTCGGGCTCGCACGAGAGCGTGCCTCGCGGCTCGCGGGGCTGCCTCCGGACAAGGCGTTCGGGCGGCTGTCTTCGGTGCTCATGCGCCGCGGGTACGATCCGCAGACGGCCCGCGAGGCGGCCCGGCGGGCCCTCCGGCTCCTCGGGGACGTGGAGAACGCCAGGTCGGAGGGGATGTAGGCCGAGCCGACCGCCAACACCCTTGCCTGCGAACTGGCCACGCCGTAGGCTCTGTCCGACGAGGCACCAATCCGTTGGTCAACTGTTCACCGTGCTGAAACCTTGAGAATCCACCCGACACAGGAAGCAGATCGGATGGGAGGGCGCGAGGGGCCGCCGGCCCCGGCATCGCCCTAGTCCCGCCATCGTTCGGACGCACGGCCGAGCAGGGCCCGGTTGGGCCTCCGTTCGGCCGTTTTTTCCGTGTCCTGAAGAGGCGGTGAACCGATGGAAGTCGTGATCGGCGTGGTGGCCCTGGCCCTGGGCGTCGCGATCGGGTTCGTGGTGCGGCGGGCCGTCGCCCGATCCCAGGTCGAGAGCGCCGAGGGCAGAGCCCAGAAGGTGATCCTGGAGGCCGAACGGGAGGCCGAGCGCCTGACGCGCGAGGCGCTCGTGGAGGCCAAGGACGAGATCGGGGCGCTCCGCCGCGATACCGAGGAGGACGTTCGGTCCCGGCGCGAGGAGATCAAGCGCCAGGAGGAGCGCCTGACCCACAAGGAGCGCGCGGTCGACCGCAAGGTCGACGAGGCGGACCGGCGATCCGACGAGCTCGACGACCGTGATCGCAAGCTCCAGCTGGTTCGCCAGCAGCTCGAGCAGTCGGCGATGCAGCATCGCGCAGCCCTGGAGCGGATCGCCCGGATGACCGCGTCCGAGGCCAAGGAGGCGCTCCGCACACAGGTCGTGGACGAGGCCAAACGCGAGGCGATGGGGACGGTCCGCGAGATCGAGCAGCGCGCCCGCGAGGAGGGCGAGGAGCGAGCGCGCAAGATCGTGACGATCGCGATCCAGCGTGTGGCCTCGGAGCAGACCTCGGAGTCGACCGTGAGCGTGTTCTCGCTGCCGAGCGAGGACATGAAGGGCCGGATCATCGGACGCGAGGGCCGGAACATCCGCGCGTTCGAGGCGACGACCGGCGTGAACCTCATCATCGACGACACGCCGGAGGCGGTCGTCCTGTCGAGCTTCGACCCCGTCCGTCGCGAGACGGCCCGGCTCACGCTCGAGAAGCTCGTGCAGGACGGGCGGATCCATCCCGCCCGGATCGAGGAGACGTTCGAGCGCTCCCAGAAGGAGATCGACGAGCAGATCCGCCGGGCCGGCGAGGAGGCGGCGCTCGACACCGGCATCACGGACCTGCACCCGGAGATGGTCCGACTGCTCGGCCGGCTCCAGTTCCGAACCTCGTACGGGCAGAACGTCCTCAAGCATCTGGTCGAGTCGGCACACATCGCCGCGGCCATCGCGGCCGAGCTCGGGATCGATCCCGCGATCCCCAAGCGGGGCGCGCTCCTGCACGACGTCGGCAAGGCGGTCACGCACGAGGTCGAGGGCTCGCACGCCATCATCGGCGCCGAGATCGCCCGGCGCATGAAGGAATCCCCAGAGGTCGTCCACTGCATCGAGTCGCACCACGGCGAGGTCGAGCAGCGAACGATCGAGGCGGTGATCGCGCAGATCGCCGACGGGATCTCGGGCGGCCGGCCGGGGGCGCGGCGCGAGAGCCTGGAGACCTACATCAAGCGGCTCGAGCGCCTGGAGGAGATCTGCACGGGCTACCCGGGCGTGGAGAAGGTCTACGCGATGCAGGCGGGCCGCGAGGTCCGGGTGATGGTCAAGCCGGAGGACGTGGACGACCTGGCCGCGCAGGTCATGGCGCGCGACATCGCCAAGCAGGTCGAGGAGGAGCTCCAGTACCCCGGCCAGATCAAGATCACCGTGGTGCGGGAGACCCGCTCGGTCGAGTACGCGAAGTAGACCGCGTCGGCCGGGTAGCCTGGAGACCGTGACCACCGAGCGCCGCTACCTGCTGCGCACCTTCGGGTGCCAGATGAACGAGCACGACTCCGAGCGCATCGCCGGCCTGCTCACCGCGGACGGCTACGTGCCGACCGAGCAGGCCGCGAACGCGAGCGTCGTGGTGTTCAATACGTGCGCGATCCGGGAGAACGCGGACAACCGCCTGTACGGGAACCTCGGGCACCTTCGGCCGCTGAAGGAGCGGAACCCGCGGCTGCGCATCGTGGTGGCCGGCTGCCTCGCGCAGAAGGACGGCGGGCTGATCCAGCGCAAGGCGCCGTGGGTCGACGTCGTGGTCGGCACGCACGCTCTGCCGGGCCTCCTCGAGCTGCTCCACCGCGCCGAGACCGAGGGCCCGCAGATGGACGTGCGCGAATTCACAGAGGTCTTCCCGAGCGCCCTGCCGGCCCGCCGTGAGATGGCGCACCATGCCTGGGTCTCGATCGCGGTGGGATGCGACAACGCGTGCACGTTCTGCATCGTGCCGCTCGTCCGCGGCCCGCAGCTGTCGCGCCCGATCGGGGACGTCCTTGCCGAGGTCCAGGGGCTCGCCCGCCGCCGCGTGGTCGAGGTCACGCTGCTCGGGCAGAACGTGAACACGTACGGCCGCGACCTCACGGTGCCCGGTTCGTCGCGGCGGCCGCTCTTCGCCGACCTCTTGCGGGCGGTGAACGACGCCGAGGGCCTGCGCCGGATCCGGTTCACCAGCCCGCACCCGCACGACTTCACGCCCGACGTGATCGACGCGATGGCCGAGAGCGACAAGGTGTGCGAGCACATTCATTTCCCGCTGCAGTCGGGTTCGGACCGCGTGCTGAAGGCGATGCGACGCTCGTACCGGCGCGAGCGGTACCTCGGTTGGCTCGAGCGCATCCGCGTCGCGATCCCGGACATCGCCGTGAGCACGGACATCATCGTGGGGTTCCCCGGCGAGACCGAGGAGGACTTCGAGCAGACGCTGGACGCGGTCCGGCGGGCCCGGTTCGACCAGGCCTACACGTTCCAGTACTCGCCGAGGCCGGGCACGCGCGCGGCGGTGATGGAGGACCAGGTCGACAAGGCGGTCGTGCAGGAGCGGTTCGACCGGCTCGTCGCGCAGCAGGAGGAGATCTCGCTCGAGCGCATGCGCGCCCAGGTCGACTCGACGGTCGAGGTGCTCGTGGAGGGCCCCGGCCGCCGCGGCGGTTCGCAGGGACGAACGCGGACCAACCGCGTCGTGAACCTCGAGGGCGAGGTCGCGCCGGGCTCGTTCCTCGACATCCGCATCGTCCGGGCGCACCCGCACCACCTGGTGGGCGAGCCCGTCCGCCGTGAGGCGCCCGCCCCGGCCTGATGGCCGTGCAAGAGACCGAGCCGCTCCTCGCGATCGTCGGGCCGACCGCGTCGGGCAAGACCGAGCTCGCGCTCGAGGTCGCCGAACGCCTCGGCGCCGAGATCGTGTGCGCCGACTCGACCGCCGTGTACCGGGGCATGGACGTCGGGACGGCCAAGCCGACGCTCGAGCAGCGTTCGCGCGTGCCTCATCATCTCGTCGACGTCGCCGAACCCTCCGAGCCGTTCACCGTGGCTCGGTACCAGCGGCTGGCGCGCGAGGCGATCGACGAAGTGCGCTCTCGCGGTCGCGACCCCGTGCTCGTGGGTGGGTCGGGACTGTACGTGCGGGCCGTCGTCGACGACCTCCTCTTCCCGCCAACCGACCCGGCGGTCCGCGAGCGGCTCCACCGGGAGGCGACGGACGCCGGCGCCGTCGAGATGTACCGGCGCCTGTCCGAGCTCGATCCGGCTGCCGCCCACCGCATCGAGCCCGACAACGTCCGCCGAACGGTCCGGGCGCTCGAGGTCGCCGAGATCACCGGGCGGCCGTTCTCGAGCTACGCCGAGGCGTGGGATCGCTACCGGCCGGAACGCGTTCGGGCGGCCGGGATCGACGTGCCGCGCTCGGAGCTGTACGAGCGCATCGAGGCCCGCGTCGGGGCGCTGCTCGCCGATGGGCTCATCGAGGAGGTCAAGGAGCTCGCACACCGAGGACTGACCGGATGGCTCACCGCGAGCCGGGCCATCGGCTACGCTGACTTCGCCCGGCACCTGGAAGGTGAGCTGAGCCTGGACGAAGCGGTCGCCCGAACCGTCAAGCGCACGAAGGCGCTCGCGCGCCGCCAGCTCGCATGGTTCCGGCGCGATCCTCGGGTCCGCTGGTTCGCCGACGACATGCCCCGGCTCACCGACGCCGTGGCCGGGTACCTTCATGGGGACTCATGACGCAGGACGTATGACGTGGAGCACGCGGTGACCGAGCCGAAGACGATCTGGAAGGTCCACGGCACCGGCAACGACTTCGTGATGTTCGAGGACCTCGATGACGCGCGTCCGCTCTCGGCGAAGCTGGTCGCCGCGCTGTGCAACCGGCACACGGGCGTCGGCGCCGACGGCGTGATCCGCGTCGCGCCGGGGCAGAACCCGGGCGAGGCCTTCTTCATGGACTACCGCAACAGCGACGGGTCGCTCGCCGAGATGTGCGGCAACGGCATCCGGTGCCTCGGCAAGCTCGTGTTCGAACACGGGCTGACGACCGAGACCGAGCTCGAGGTCGGCTCGCGCGCCGGGACGAAGCATCTGTCGCTCGATGTCGATGACGGCGTCGTCCGGACGGTGACGGTGGGGATGGGTCCGCCCGCGTTCGCGCGCGGCGAGATCCCGATGCATGGCCCGGCCTC
This sequence comes from Actinomycetota bacterium, assembly GCA_046731295.1. Taxonomy (GTDB): domain Bacteria; phylum Actinomycetota; class UBA4738; order UBA4738; family HRBIN12; genus DASSJM01. The sequence continues at coordinate 7,794 of JBKPKU010000081.1, read as the reverse complement.
CGAACCCTTCCTGACCGAGGCCTTCGAGGTCGACGGGCAGGCGTTCAAGGCGAGCGCGGTGTCGATGGGGAACCCGCATCTGGTGCTGTTCGTCGAGCGCGATCCCGATCAGGTCGACGTTCGGACGCTCGGGCCGAGGATCGAGCACGACCCGCGCTTCCCCGAGAAGACCAACGTCGAGTTCGTCGCGGTCGACGACGGCGCCGTGAAGCTCCGCGTCTGGGAGCGCGGGTCGGGGGAGACGATGGCGTGCGGCACGGGCGCGTGCGCCGCGCTGGTCGCCGCGAACGAGGCGGGCCTGGTCCCCGCCCGAGCCGAGGTCCGGTTCCCCGGCGGGACGGTGATGGTCGACCGCACGCCCGAGCAGGTGTTCCTGATCGGCCCGGCCGAGCGCGTCTTCCGGGCCGAGATCGACGACGCGTGGCTCGCCGCGCGAGGGCTCACCTGGTGAGGATCGCCAAGCGCGTCGAGGCGCTGCCGCCGTACCTGTTCGCCGAGCTCGACAAGAAGCTCGCGGCCAAACGCGCCGAGGGCGTGGACGTGATCTCGCTGGGGGTGGGCGACCCCGACCTGCCCACGCCCGACCACATCGTCGAGGCGATGCGCGAGGCCGTGACGGATCCTTCGACGCACCAGTACCCGAGCTACTACGGAGGCCCCGAGTTCCGGCGGGCCGTGGCCGGCTGGTACGCGCGGCGGTTCGGCGTCGAGCTCGACCCCGAGAACGAGATCATGGCGTTGATCGGCTCGAAGGAGGGGATCGGGCACATCGCGTTCGCGTACGTCGACCCGGGCGACGAGGCGCTGATCCCCGATCCCGGCTACCCGGTGTACGGGGTCTCGACGCGCCTGGCGGGCGGCACGCCGGTCTCGCTGCCGATGACCGAGGAGTCCGGGTTCCTGCCAGGCCTCGACGCGGCCGCGGTGAGCGAGCGAACCAAGACGATCTGGCTCAACTTCCCGAGCAACCCGACGGCCGCGGTCGCGGACCTCGACACGTTCGAGCGGGCGGTCGCGTTCGCGCGCGAGCACGACCTGCTGCTGCTCCACGACGCCGCGTACACGGAGATCACGTTCGACGGGTACGTCGCGCCGTCCGCGCTGCAGGCGCCGGGCGCCAAGGAGGTCACGCTCGAGTTCGGCTCGGCGTCGAAGTTCTACAACATGACCGGCTGGCGGATCGGGTGGGCGGCGGGCTCGGCCGAGGCGATCCGCGCGCTCGGGGTGGTGAAGACCAACCTGGACAGCGGGCAGTTCACCGCGGTGCAACGAGCCGCGATCGCCGCGCTCGAGAGTCCCGGGGAGCACCTGGACGAGCTCCGCGCGACCTATCAGCGCCGGCGCGACCTCGTCGTGGGCACGCTGAACGGGCTCGGGTGGTCGCTCAAGCCGCCGCTCGGCTCGTGCTACGTGTGGGCGCCGACCCCCGACGGCGAGTCCTCGGTGGCGTTCGCCGACCGGCTGCTGGACGAGACGGGAGTGTTCGTGGCGCCGGGCAACGGCTACGGCGAGCGCGGCGAGGGCTTCGTCCGGTTCTCACTCACGGTCCCGGACGACCGGCTCGCCGAGGCCATGGACCGCGTCGGCCGAGCCCTCGCGTGACGAGCGGCAACGGCCCGACAAGGCGCGGGGTCCACGAGACCACGACCCTCGAGTCGCCCCTCGCGGCGACCTGGCGGCCGCGCGTCCCCGAGAAGGCCGTCCTGGTCGGCGTGGGGCGCGGGATGGAGGAGGGCGACCTCGACGAGCTCGCGGCGCTCGCGGACTCGGCCGGCGCCGAACCCGTGGCGCGGGTGGTCCAGACGCGCCAAGATCCGAACCCGGCCACGTTCGTCGGCCGAGGCAAGATCGACGAGGTCCACCAGGCGTTGCACCGCAACGGTGCCGAGGCCGTGATCCTGGACGACGAGCTCACGCCGGGCCAGCTCCGGAACCTGGAGGAGCGCCTGAAGGTCAAGGTGATCGATCGCACCGCGCTGATCCTCGACATCTTCGCGCTGCATGCGCGAAGCCGCGAGGGCAAGGCGCAGGTGGAGCTCGCGCAGCTGAACTATCTGCTCCCGCGTCTGCGCGGCTGGGGCGAGGCCATGAGCCGTTCGGGGGGTGGGATCGGCACCCGGATGGGCGGCGGCGAGACGAAGATGGAAACGGACCGCCAGCACATCCGCCGCAGGATCTCCAAGCTTCGCAAGGACCTCAAGGACCTCGCCCGTCAACGCGAGGTCAAGCGCTCGAGCCGCGAGCGCTCGGGCGTCCCGCAGGTCGCGATCGCCGGCTACACCAACGCCGGCAAGTCCACGCTGATGAACGCGCTCACGCGTTCGGACGTCGTCGTTGCCAACCAGCTGTTCGCGACGCTGGATCCGACGGTCCGCAGGATCCAGCTGCCCTCGGGACGCGCCGCGACGCTCTCGGACACCGTCGGGTTCGTGAGCAAGCTCCCCCACGATCTCGTCGAGGCCTTCCGCTCGACGCTCGAGGAGGTCGCGCGCTCGACGCTGATCGTCCACGTCGCCGACGCGTCCTCGCCGGAGCTAGCGGACCAGATCGACGCGGTGCGCGAAGTGCTCGCGGAGATCGGCGCCGCGCGGATCCCCGAGGTCCTGGCGCTCAACAAGATCGACCGGATCTCCGAGACCGAGCGCGCACGGGTCGCGTCACGCATCGACGGGGACGCCCTTCCGATCAGCGCGGTCACCGGCGAGAACCTCGACCGACTGATGGAGCGGATCGAGGACGCGCTGCCTCGCTTCCCCGTGGACGTGACGATCCTGGTGCCGTGGGGGCGCGAAGACATCACGGCGATGCTGTACCGCAATGCCGAGGTGCTCTCGGAGGAGGCGCGAACCGACGGCACCCTCGTGCACGCTCGCGTGAACGAACGCGAGCACGCGGCGGTCGTCCCCTACGTCGTCGAACCCACCTCGGAGCGCGCGGCAGGCTAGGACCCTCGGGTAGCCTCCGCCCGTGCGGATCGGCATCCACGTCGGGCACTGGGAGGGGCGTCCGAACGACGTCGCCCAACTCGCCCTGGAGGCCGAGCGGGTCGGGTTCGACTCCGTGTGGACCTCCGAGACGTGGGGTTCGGACGCCGCGATCCTGGCCACCTGGATCGCGGCGCGCACGGAGCGCATCGGCGTGGGGACCGGCGTCCTGCAGATGGCCGGCCGTACACCGACCGCGACCGCGATGACGGCGCTCACGCTCGACCACCTGAGCGGCGGGCGGTTCCGGCTCGGGCTGGGGGTCTCGGGGCCACAGGTCGCGGAGGGGTGGCACGGCACGCCGTTCGCTCACCCGCTCGAACGCACGCGCGAGTACGTCGGCATCGTCCGGGACGTCCTGCGTCGCGATGCGCCGGTGACCGCGGCCGGGCCGCACTACCCGCTGCCGGTGCCCGGGGGAGCGGGTCGGCCGCTCAAACCGAACGTGCGGGCGCTGCGTCCGGATCTCCCCATCTACCTCGCAGCCATGGGGCCGCTGAACGTCGCGCTCGCCGCCGAGATCGCCGACGGGTGGATGCCGTACCTGTACTCGCCGGAGCGAGCAGACGTGTTCGGGGATGCGCTCGAGGCGGGCCGAGCGCGGGGCGGGAGGGACCGCTCGAGCTTCGACCTCGCACCCGTCGTCGCGATCGCGTTCGGCGGGGACATCGGCGCGTGCCGGGACGAACTGCGACCCCACCTCGCGCGGTACGTGGGCGGCATGGGTTCGCGCGAGGCGAACTTCTACAAGGACGCGGTCACGCGGTACGGGTTCGGGGACGCGGCGGAACGGATCCAGGAGGCGTTCCTGGACGGACGCCGCGCGGAGGCGGCGGCGTTGGTCCCCGACGCGATGGTGGACGAGCTTTGCCTGACCGGCCCGGTCGGTCGCGTTCGCGAGCGCCTGAACGCGTGGCGCGCCGCAGGCGTCACCGCCCTGCTGGCCGAGACGCGCGAGGTCGAGGCGATCCGCGCGCTGGCCGAGGCGGCGTCCTAGGTCCCGGGCGACCCGATCGCCCACAGCCCGGGGTCGTCCCACGGGCCCTCGATCGCGACGTCGGGGTTGCGTCCGCGCTCGAGGGCGAACCGCAGCGCGAGCGCCTGCAGCCGAACCGAGAGCGGGATCTGCGCGAGGAGCGGCGGCAGGTCGGCGGGCTCCTCGATCCTGATGACGTCGATCCCGGCCGCCCGGGCCACCGGCTCGACGCCCGCCGTCAGGCCGTGCGTGTCGGGTGGGACGAGCGTGACGAGATGATCGGACGCGTCGAGTGGCACGGCGTGGCCGTGCAGCAGCGCCTCGACGTCGTAGCCCTCGGCCGGGAACCTCGAGGCCTCGCGCACCTTGAGGGCGCCCTCGCGCGCGGTGACGCCGGCCGGCCCCTCGCCGGTGAACACGAGCAGCCGCTCCGGCTGTTCGACCGGCGCGGGGTCCCCGATCGCCGAGCGAACCGCGTCCGGGACGCGGCGGAGGACCTCCGGCGAGAACGTCTCCGCGCCGAGCTCGAACGCCAGCCGCGCCAGCTGCACCAGCGCCGCCGTGTAGCTCACCGTGTACGTGTGCGAGGTCTCCTTCTCGACGGTCTCCACGGGGTCGGGGAGCGCGCCGCCGGTCCGTGTGATCGCGACGACCGGCAGGCCCGCCCGAGAGGCGAGCGTCCACGCCGCGCCCGCGTACGCGGTCTCGGCGCCGGCGTTGTGGCTGATGAGGACGAGCGCGTCGCCGTCGGCGAGCGGCGGCGTCCGGTTCGCGAACGCCATCGAGCCCATCGCGTGTGCCGCCCGGCCGCCCTCCTGGAACATCCACGCGCCGAGCTCGGCCGCGTGCTGGCTGGTGCCGGTGCCGACGAGCCAGATCCGCGAGGCGTCGCGGAGGCGTTCGACGGCCGAGCGGGGGAGCGGCCCCTCGAGCACGGCCTCGAGCCGCTCGGGCTGGGACGCGATCTGGCGTTCGAGCGCGGTCGAGCGGTCGGACACGGGCCTCCCCTGCGGGCGGGTTCGCCGAGCCTAGAGCCTGCGCAGGACCGCGACGACCCGGCCCACGATGCGCCCCTCCGGGTCCATCTCGAACGGCTCCATCGACGGGTTCTCGGGAACGAGTATCACGCGGCCGCGCTGGCGCCGGATCCGCTTGACCGTCGCCTCGTCCTCGGCGGGCCCGGGGAGCAGGACGGCGACCACGTCGCGATCGTCCGCGGCGTCCTGCGCCCGGACGATGACGACATCCCCGTCCAGGATGCCCGCCCCGACCATCGAGTCGCCGTGGACCGTGAGCGCGAAGTGCTCCGCGTCGCCGGCGAACCCCATCGGCACGACCAGATGGTCCTCGACGTTCTGCTCGGCCAGGACCGGCGTGCCGGCCGCGATCCGGCCGAGCAGCGGGACCACGACGCCCTCGGCCCGCTCGCTGTCCGAAAGCGTCATGGCGCGCGGCTTGGTCGGGTCCTTTCGCAGCAGGCCCCGCCGCTCGAGGTTCGCGAGCTGCGCGTGCACGCTGGAGGACGAGGTCAGCCCGACCGCCTCCCCGATCTCGCGAACGGTGGGGGGGTAGCCGCGCCTCTGGACGGTCTCGGCGATGAAGTCCAGGATCCGGCGTTGCCGAGCGGTCATGGGCTCGGTCTCGGCCGCCCCGGGCGATCCCTTGGGAGCCATGTCGGTGCCTCCTTCTAGCCTGGCGGACCGTAGCACGGGCGAGGGAAACGTTCAAACATATGTTCGAATCGGCCCTTGACGTCGAACACCTGTTCGGTAGGATAGCGGCGTGAGTCGAACACGTGTTCGTCGGCGCTGGACCACCCTCGCGGTCTGCGCGGTGCTGGTCGGGGCCGCCTGGGCGGGGCCGACCCTGCGCGCGCTGGCGCCGGACGCGCCGGTCCGGGTCGACCGAACCGGCTATGTGGTCAGGCGGGGCGACACCCTGTGGTCGATCGCACGCCAGCTGTCGCCGGGCGGCGACCCGCGTTCGATCGTCGACTCGCTCTCGGCCGACAACGGGATCTCGGCGGGCGAGCTCGTGCCCGGTCAGGTCCTGGTCGTTTCCGTCGGCACCTGAGGCCGAAGCTCGATCGGCCGCGGCACCCCGACCAGCTGCCGGCTCTGCACGACCTGATCCACCACCCCGTAGTCTCGGGCCTCCTCCGGCCCGAGGATGAAGTCGCGCTCGGTGTCGGCGTGGATCTTCTCGACGGGTCGCCCGGTGTGCTCGGCCAGGATCTCCTCGACGCGGCGCCGCTGGCGGCCGATCTCGCGGGCGTGGATCTCGATGTCTGCCGACTGCCCCTCGACGCCGCCGTGCGGCTGGTGGAGCAGGACCCGCGAGTTCGGAAGGGCGAACCGCTTCCCCGGGGTCCCCGCCGCCAGGATCACCGCGGCCGCCGAGGCGGCCTGGCCCAGGCAGTAGGTCGCGACGTCGGAGCGGAGGAAGCGCATCGTGTCGTAGATGGCGAAGAGCGCGGTCGACGATCCCCCGGGGCTGTTCACGTACATCGCCACCTCGCTGCCCGGCTCGACCGAGTCCAGGAACAGCAGCTGCGCGACGACGGTGTTGGCCACGGCGTCGTCGATCGGCTCGCCGAGGAACACGATGCGCTCGCGCAACAGTCGCGAGTAGATGTCGAACGCGCGCTCGCCCCGCGTGCTCTCCTCGATCACGGTCGGGACCAGCGGTCCGGCTCGGAACCCCATTTCTTCCTCCTCGTCAGCGACTCCGCAACCGCTCGGTTGCGGAGTCGACGCTAGCGCGCGGCCGACGTGTTGGCAACCGCCTGGTTGCGTAGGATGGGGGACGTGAGCGAGGAGCGCGTCCGCCGAACGGTGCTGCTGCCGGCGGACCCGGACGAGGTCTGGGTCACGCTGACGACTCCGGAGGAGCTCTCGGGCTGGCTCGGCGAGGTCCTCGACCTCGACCTCCGGCCCGGCGGGTCCCTCGTCGTACGCGAGGCGGACGGCAGCACCCGGCGGGGGCTGGTCGAGGCGGCCGAGCCCGGGCGATCGCTGTCCTTCCGGTGGAGGCGGCTCGCCGGCGCCGGGATCTCGCTCGAGGTCGGCGAGGCCACGATGGTGACCTTCCTCCTCGAGCCCGATCCGGCGGGGACGCGCCTCACGGTGACCGAGGAGACGGTTCCCCTCGTGTCTGCGGGAGCTACGGGATGATCGCGGAACGCGGGGTGGACGACGTGTTCGCCGCGCTGTCGGATCCGACGCGCCGCGCCGTGATCCGCAGCCTGTCGGAGGAAGGCCCGAGCACCGTCACCGAGCTCGCCCGCCGGCTGCCGGTCAGCCGCCAGGCCGTGACCAAGCACCTGGAGGCGCTCGAGGAGGCGGGGCTCGTCGCGTCGGACGTCCGCGGACGCGGCGCGCGGTTCCGTCTCACGCCCCGTCCGCTGACCGACGCGATGCGGTGGATGGCGGACGTGGGCGGCGAGTGGGACGAGCGGCTGGAGGCACTTCGAACCCAGCTCGCGCGCCGGCGCCCGCGTTGACGGCGCTACATCTCGCGACTACCGTGCCGCGGTCCACCACATGTAGGGTTCGACACGATGCGATGCCCGTGGTGCGGGCGCAGCCAGGACAAGGTCGTCGACTCGCGTTCGGCCGAGCGGGGAGAGGCGATCCGCCGCCGCCGTGAGTGCCTGAGCTGCGGCCGCCGGTTCACGACGTACGAGCGCGTCGAGGGGCTCGGCCTGATCGTGGTCAAGCGCGACGGGACCAGCGAGCCGTACGACCGCGAGAAGATGCTCGCGGGGATCCGCAAGGCCCTGGTCAACCGCCCCGTGACCGAGGAGCAGGTCAAGGCCCTGGTCTCCAAGATCGA
>JBKPKU010000080.1:0-5962 GCA_046731295.1 Actinomycetota bacterium | reverse complement strand
CCCACGCTCGCGTTGGAACGCAGCTGGCTGAACACGAGCAGAGCCGCCGTCGGGATCAGGAGCCACGTGACGATCCGAAGGATCTTGTCGATCCCGGATCGAAGCTCCGAACGCGTGAGGCCGAACCGGCGCCCCTGCTCGGCGAGCTGCGCCGCGTAGGCTTGCTTGCCGACCCGGGTCGCGCAGAACCGGCCGTCCCCGGCGGCCACGAACGAGCCCGACAGGACCTCGTCGCCCGGTGCCTTCAGGACGGGTTCGGACTCCCCCGTGAGCAGCGACTCGTCCACCTCGAGCCCCGAGGACTCGAGCACCTCGCCGTCCACGACGATCTGGTCGCCGGGCTGGAGCGCCAGCACGTCGTCCAGGACGCATCCGTCGAGGGGGACCTCGCTCACCTGGCCCTCGCGGACGACGCGCGCGTGCGGCGCAGTGAGCACCGCCAGCGAGTCGAGCGTGCGTTTGGCCCGGAGCTCCTGGTAGATCCCGATGCCGGCGTTGGCGATCAGGACGAACCCGAACAGCGCGTCCTGGATCGGCCCCACGATCAGGATCACGACCAGGAGCGAGCCGAGCAGTGCGTTGAACCGCGTGAGGACGTTCGCGCGAACGATCTGGCCGACCGTGCGCGAGGGCACGACCGAGACGTCGTTGACCTGTCCGCGCGCCCGGCGTTCGGCGACCTGCTCGTGGGTGAGGCCGTCGATCGAGGTGGGCACGTCCGCCGGCGCGGTCAGTCGCCGCGTTCGCGTTCGTCGGCCCACCAGGCGTCGAGCAGCCGGTAGGCCTCGTCCGGCTCGATCGGGCCGCGTTCGAGCCGGACCTCCATCAGCATCTCGAGCGCGCGGCCGACCACCGGGCCGGGTTCGACGCCCAGGTGCTCCATGACCTGCGTGCCGTCCAGCGGCGGGCGCATGGCCTGCAGGTTCTCCTCCCCGGCCAGGCGGGCGATCCGCTCCTCGAGATCGTCCTGAAGCGCCTCGAGCTTCTTGGCCTTGAACGGGTTCTGCGTCGTGCAGTCGGCGCGCGTGAGCTGGTTCAGCCGGTCCAGGAGCGGTCCGGCGTCGCGCACGTACCGGCGCACCGCGCTGTCGCTCCACTCGGTATAGCCGTGGAACCGCAGGTGGAGCTCGACCAGCCGCTCGACGTCGCCGACGATCGACGACGGATAGCGCAGGGCCTGCAGCCGCGCGCGAGCCATGCGCGCGCCCACCACCTCGTGGTGGTGGAACGTCACGCCGTCGGGCGTGATCTCGCGCGTCTTCGGCTTGCCGATGTCGTGCAGCATGGCGGCGAGTCGCAGCGTGAGGTCGTCCCGGTCGCACTTGTCGATCACGGCCAGCGTGTGGTGGAACACGTCCTTGTGCTTGTGCACCGGATCCTGTTCGAGCCGCAGCGCCGAGACCTCGGGCAGGAACTCGTCGGCCAGGCCCGTCCGAACGACCAGCTCGAGTCCCGCGGCGGGCGAGGGCGACCGCAGGAGCTTCGACAGCTCCTCGGCGATCCGCTCCGCCGAGACGATCGCGAGGCGGTCGCGCATCCGCTCGATCGCGTCGACCACGCGCGGGGCCGGCATGAGCTCCAGCTGCGAGGCGAACCGGGCCGCGCGGAGCATCCGTAGCGGGTCGTCGGAGAACGCGATCTCGGGATCGAGCGGCGTGTCGATCCGCTTGGCGGCCAGGTCCTTCACGCCGCCGAACGGGTCGACGAACTCGCCCTCGGGCAGCCGGATCGCCATCGCGTTCACCGTGAAGTCGCGCCGCGACAGGTCGGTGCGCAGGTCCCTGCCGAACGTCACCGAGGGCTTGCGGTGTTCCTCGGCGTAGATCTCCTCCCGGTACGTCGTGATCTCCAGGATGCGCTCCTCGCGGCGGGCGCCCACGGTGCCGAACTTCACCCCCACCAAGTACAGCGGCATGGCCCAGCCGCGCAGGATCCTCGTCGTCTCCGCCGGCACCGCGTCGGTGGCGAAGTCCAGATCCACGAGGTTCCTGCCCAGCAAGAGGTCCCGAACGGCACCACCCACCAGGTAGAGCTCGTGACCGGCCAGGCGGAAGCGCTCGCCCAGCTCGGTGGCGACGGAGGGGATCTCGAGGCGCGCGCCGCCGTTCGGACGCGACCGGTCGGCCATGATGGGTCAGGATACCCCTGCCCTCGAGGCCACCTGCGGTAGCGTCCGACGCGTGCGTCCCACCGAGTACCTGGGCTTCCTCTGGACCCTGCCGAACACGCTGCTCGGGCTCCTGCTCGGCCTGCTCACGTTCCAGGCGCCCAGGGCGCACGGCGGCGCGATCGTGTTCGACCGGACGCCGCGCGGCCTCACGCGGATTCTCCGGGCGATGCACCGCACGGCGATGACGGTCGGGTTCGTGATCGTGGCCGCGGTGCCGGTGGAGGGCCGCCTGCTCTCGCACGAACGCCACCACATCCGCCAGTACATGGCGTGGGGGCCGTTCTTCATCCCGGTCTACGTGCTGCTGGCGATCCCGTTCGGGTACCGGCGCCATCCGATGGAGCGGGCGGCGCGCCGGGCGGCGGGCGAGGAGGCCTAGTCGACGGGCTGCAGCGCGTTCGAATCGCGCAGCGCCTAGTCGGCCTCCGGGTCGTGCTCGAGTGGCTCGCGGTCCTCGACCTCCTGCCTCATCCTTCGGCGCGCGGCGAGCAACTTCGAGCCCCCGATCAGAAGGAGCAGGACCAACAGGATCCCGAGGCCCACGGGCGTGGCGTACTTCTCCCAGCGCACGTAGCTGGCCCCGAGCGCATACCCGAGGACGGAGTGGCCGACGCCCCATATCACCGCCCCGGCGACGTCGTAGACGATGAAGCGCTTCCATTCCATCTGGGCCACCCCGGCCACGATGAACCCGACGCTTCGAACCACCGGGATGAACCGCCCCAGGAACACGGTCTTACCGCCGTGTCGCCGGTAGTAGCTCTCGGCGGCCTCCAGGCGCTCGGGGGTCACGAACAGCTTGCGCCCGTGACGTTCGAGGAACCCCCGGCCATAGCGGCGGCCGATCCAGTAGCCCAGGTTGTCGCCCAGCACCGCACCCGTGATCGCGACGATCGCCACCCCGGGCAGCCAGAGCTCGCCGATGCGCGCATAGAATCCGCCGATGATGACCAGGGTCTCGCCGGGCACGATGACGCCCGCGCCGACTGAGTTCTCCAGGAACGTGGAGACGAAGACGATCAGGTATCCCCATGGCGGCTCCATGTACGGCCGCAGGAGATCGACGACGCGGTCGAGCACGGGGGCAACCTACAGGAAGGCCCCCGGCTGATGGAGTCGCGCAGCGAGGTCTCGGCCGGGGGCGTCGTGTACCGCCGGGAGGAAGACGCGATCGACCTCGCGCTCGCCGCGCGCCGAACGCGACGGGGACAGCTCGCCTGGGGCCTGGCCAAGGGCGCGATCGAGCAGGGGGAATCCCACGAGCAGGCCGCCGTGCGCGAGGTGCTCGAGGAGACCGGCCTGGAGGCCGAGGTCGAGGCCGACCTCGGTGACATCCGCTACTTCTACGTGTGGGAAGGCGTCCGCGTTCGAAAGCGCGTGCACTTCTTCCTCATGCACGCGTCCGGAGGCGACGTCTCCAACCACGACAGCGAGATGGAGGACGTCCGCTGGTTCCCCCTTCGGACCGCGATCAAGCGCGCGGCCTACAAGGGGGAGCGCGAGGTCATCGAGCGCGCGGCCAAGCGCCTGGCGTGACACCGCTCCAGGTCGGCGTCGCGATCGCGGTCGGCTTCGCCGCCGGGGTTCTGTCCGGGATGTTCGGCGTCGGAGGCGGGACCGTGACCACGCCCGCCGTGAACACGCTCCTGGGTGGGACCGCGATCGAGGCGATCGCCACTCCGCTGCCCGTGATCCTTCCAACCTCGCTCGTCGGCTCGTACACGTACGCGAAGGCGGGCGAGGTCAGCGTCCGCGCCGCCAGGTGGGCCGCCGCGCCGGGAATCGTCGGCGCGGTCTCGGGCGCGCTGCTGACCGAGGTCGTCAACACGCACCTGCTGCTGGTCGTCACGTCGGCCCTCATCGCGGTCACCGCGGTCCAGGTGATCCGCAACCGCCCGCCCCGAACGCCCTGGGTCATCGGCCGAACGCCCGGGTGGAAGTACGCGGTGATCGGCCTGGTGGCAGGCGTCGTCTCGGGGCTGCTGGGGATCGGCGGCGGGATCGTCATGGTACCGGCGTTCACCCTGTGGGTCGGGATGCCGCTGCGGCGGGCGCTCGGGACCTCGCTGCTGGTGATCGCGGTGCTGGTGATCCCAGGCACGATCGTGCACTCGATCCTGGGCAACATCGACTGGGCGATGTTCGTGGCGCTCACGATCGGGGTCGTGCCGGGGGCCAGGCTCGGCGCACGCATCGCGCTCGGGGTCCGCGAACGCACTCTGCGCCGTGCGGTCGGAGCGTTCCTTCTGGTCGTGGCGATCGCGTACGGCGCGTCCGAGCTCGCGTCCCTGGGCGAGGGCCGAGGGTAGGATGGCCCGACCGACCATGAGACGGCTCTCGCCGCTCGCCCTCGCGCTCCCGATCTGGCTCGTGTTCACCTTCGGCGCGGCCGTGCCCGCGAGTGCGCAAGAGTCGCCGTCGGCGACGCTGACGCTGCTCTCGCAGACCAGCTGGAACTGCCCGGACGTCGTCGATCTGCGGGGGCCGGCCCCCTCGGGCCTGACGTGCCCGACCGGGCGCAAGCTCGTCGTCCGGTTCCGGGCCCGGAACAGGGGGACGGCGCCGCTGGACCAGCTCGCGATCGGTCTCACGGTGTACTCGAGGATCTTGTCCCGCAGCGCCTACGAGGCCTCGCTCACGACCGATCCGGAGGTGGCGCTGCAGGCCGCCACGCAGACCCGGGAGGGAGCGATCCAACCCGGGGGCACCCGCGACTTCGAGGTCTCGATGACGCTCGATACCAGCCTGGATCCGGACCACTCCGGCGTATACCCCGTCAAGGTGGACCTGCGCAGCGGGGCCACCTCCGTCGCCGCGATCCGAACGCCGGCGATCTTCCTGGTCCGCAAGCCCGAAATCCCACTCACGCTGTCGTGGACGTTCGTCCTGTCGCACCCGATCACGTTCGCGCCCGACGGCACGTTCATCGATCCGTCCCTCCAGACCTCGCTCGCACCAGGCGGGCGGCTCGCGGGACAGATCCGCGCGCTCCTGGACCTTGCGGCCGCCCCCACCCCGACCCCGGTCGACGTCGCCGTCTCGCCGGTCCTGCTCACGCAGCTCGCGCGGATGCGCGGGGGCTACTCGGTGGTGTCCGACGACGGGACAACGCGGGACGTGCCCGCCGGCCAGGGAGGCTCCGAGCTCGCCGCTCGGGCGCTCGATGCCCTGCGAGCCGTCGCTGCGTCCCCGGGCGTCGAGGTCACGACGCTTCCTTTCTCCGACCCGGAGATCCCGTCCCTGTACGGCGGCGGCCTCGGCCGGGACGTCGGCATCCAGCTCCAGCGCGGCCGCGAGATCGCCTCGGCCCTGATCCAGGCCGACCCGCCCGAACAGATCCTGCGGCCGCCCGGCGCGGCCCTGGACGACGAGACCCTCCGGGGACTGGCCGGCATGGGGGTAGGCACCCTGATCGTCGGGCCCGCGACGGTGGAGCTGCCGCCGCAGCCGCTCGGGTTCGCCGGGCCGGCGACGACGGGGCTCGCGAACGGAGCGATCACGGCGATCGTGCCCGATGCCTCCACCGACGCCGTCTGGACCTCGCTCGCGGAGGGAGATCCGGTCAGGGCGACCCAGGTCGTGCTCGGCGAGCTCACGACGATCTGGCAGGAGGCGCCGGGCGAGACCCGCAGCATAGCGCTCGTGTTGGGCGACGACGTGCCGCTCCCGGGAGCCTTCTTCCCCCCGCTCGCCAGGGACATCGCCGGCGCCCCGTGGCTGACGCCGGCCACGGGGCCGACGTTCGTCGACGCGTTCCCCCCCACCGAGAACTCCGAGCTCGCGAACCCGTCC
>JBKPKU010000079.1:0-14215 GCA_046731295.1 Actinomycetota bacterium | reverse complement strand
CGCCTGGTTCGGGTCGGCCTGGATGCAGTCGCCCTCGGTGAACTGGATGCCCTGGGCGACGACGGTCACCTTCCCGTTCTGGACCTGGGTGGTACACGCAGACGGACCCGACGATCCGGACGGGGTCGAGACGGGTCCGATGGGCGTGGGGCTCACCGCCGCGAACGGCACGTCCTGGAACTCCCCGTACCCGCCGATCAGCAGGTCGGCCTCGGTGGTCGCGTACCAGGCGAGGTAGCCGACCGAGCCGTCCTCGGTGACCGTGACGGAGGGGTAGGCGCCGTCCTCAGTTGAGGTGCCGGTGTCGATCGCCTTCGGCGCGTCCGGCTTGCCCGTCTCGAACACGATCCCTTTCGACGCGTCCAGCCACGCCACGCTGACCGAGCCGTCCGAGCCGGCGGCGATCGACGTGTTCGCGCCCTCCTGTGTGGCCGAGCCGTCGGCGACGTCCCCGATCGACGCCGTCCGGAACGGCCCGGTGGCGCCGCCCGTCGCGAGCGTCACCCCGGTGCCGTCGTAGAACGTCAGGGCGATCCCGTCGTCCGTGGGCGTGCCGGAGAGCCCCTGCCCCCCGCCCGCGCCCTGGACGTCGAACGACACCCACCCGTTCTCGCCGTCGTTGGTGGCCACCGACACCCCGTGGCCGCCGTCCGAGTAGGCGACGGCGGGGCCGTCGTCCTGCGGGATCACGGCCGTCCGGCAGGTGTCGCATCCTCCTGCTTGCGCGATCGAGTCGACGGACCAGGCGTTGCCGTTCGGCGTGGCCACCTCGACCTCGGCCGCCGATGAGGTCGACGTCGTGAACGCGATCAGCGGCTGCCCGCCCACGACCCCGATCGATGGCCCGAACCCCGGGTCCTTCGTCACCTGGGTCACCGTAGCCTGCGTCGTCGTGGCCGGGTCGAGCGACCCCGTCGCGTACCACACGCCGTTGTCCGCCCCCCAGACCGCGTGGTACGTGTCGCCGTCGGCAACCATCGCCAGCCCGGTGACGTTGTCGGGCTTGAGGTCCGCCACCGACGGCTCGAAGGCGGGGTCGAACGCGATCGTCACGTTGGGGATCTCGGCCTGGATCGCGATCGCTCCCCTGGTCCAGAAGCCCTGCTGACTCACCGTGGCCAGCATCACTCCAGGGATCGTCGGCGCGGTGACCGGCCGCGTGACCGGCACCCCGCCCGGCTCGAGCTTCTCCTCGAAGGAGAAGTACGCGACGACGGGCAGGCCGTCGGTGTTCGTAACGATCGAGGGATACCGACCCGCGTCGTTGAGCGAGTCCGCGACCTCCGGCAGGAAGCGCACCCCCGAGCCCAGGCTGACGGACGGCGAAGGGGGTTCGGCGCACGCCGCGGCCACCACGGCGAGCACGAAGGCGAGCAGCGAGAGCTTCCGAGGTATGGCGTGGGGCATGAGCGGGCGCAATCCTAGCAAGGGGATCGCGCGAGCCGTGGTCGAGCCGCCCTCACGCCCGCTGCGAGGCCGCCGCGGGCTCGAGCGGGAGCGTGCCGAGGACCTCGGCGAGGAACCGGCCGGTGTGCGAGGTCGGGTGCGCCGCAACCTCCTCGGGCGACCCGACGACCACGATCTCGCCACCGGCGTCCCCGCCTTCGGGCCCGAGGTCGACGATCCAGTCGGCCGTCTTGACGACGTCCAGGTTGTGCTCGATCACGATGACGGTGTTCCCCTGCGCCACCAGGCGCTGCAGGACCGAGAGTAGTTTGCGGATATCCTCGAAGTGCAGCCCGGTCGTGGGCTCGTCTAGGATGTACAGGGTGCTCCCGGTGGCGCGCTTCTGGAGCTCGGACGAGAGCTTGATGCGCTGGGCCTCGCCGCCGGACAGCGTCGGCGCCGGCTGCCCGAGCTTCACGTAGCCGAGTCCCACGTCCGAGAGCGTCTGCAGATGGCGCCGGATCACGGGGATGTTCTGGAAGAACTCGAGCGCCTCGTCGACGCTCATCTCGAGCACGTCCGCGATCGAGCGGTTCTTGTACTTCACCTCCAGCGTCTGGCGGTTGTACCGGTGGCCCTTGCACACCTCGCACGTGACGTACACGTCCGGCAGGAAGTGCATCTCGATCTTGATCTGCCCGTCGCCGGCGCAGTTCTCGCAGCGCCCGCCGCGCACGTTGAAGGAGAAGCGCCCGGGCTGGTAGCCGCGCACCCGGGCCTCCGGGACCTGGCTGAACAGCTTGCGGATCTGGTCGAACATGCCCGTGTAGGTCGCGGGGTTCGAGCGCGGAGTCCGACCGATCGGCGACTGGTCGATGTCGATGACCTTGTCGATCTGCTCCCAGCCGACCAGCCGCCGATGCTTGCCCGGCAAGGCTCGCGAGCGATACACCTTCTGCATCAGCGCCCGCAGCAGGACCTCCTGCACCAGCGTCGACTTGCCCGAGCCGCTCACGCCCGTGACGCACACCAGGAGCCCGAGCGGGATCTCGAGGTCGATCGCCTTCAGGTTGTGCTCGCGGGCGCCCAGCACCTTGAGCCGCCGGTCGCCCGGGACCCGCCGCACCTGGGGCGTCGGGATCGCGCGCCGTCCGGACAGGAACGCGCCGGTGAGGGATTCGTCGCTCTCGAGCAGGCCCTTCAGGTCGCCGGAGTAGACGATCTCGCCGCCGGCGTGGCCCGCGCCCGGGCCGATGTCGACCACGTGGTCGGCGGCGGCGATCGTCGCCTCGTCATGCTCGACCACGATGAGCGTGTTCCCGAGGTCGCGCAGGCGCGCCAGCGTCTCGATCAGCCGGCGGTTGTCGCGCTGGTGCAGCCCGATCGAGGGCTCGTCCAGGATGTACAGGACGCCCACCAGGCCGCTGCCGATCTGCGTCGCCAACCGGATCCGCTGCGCCTCGCCGCCCGCGAGCGTCGCCGAGGCCCTCGAGAGCGTGAGGTAGTCCAGGCCGACGTCGACGAGGAACTGCAGGCGCTCGCGGATCTCCTTGAGCAGACGCTGGGCGATCATCTGCTCGCGCTCGGACAGGTTCGCCGAGAGGGTGAACGCGAGCGTGTCGCGGATCGACCGGTCCGTGAGCTGCGAGATGTTCAGGCCGTCGATCGTGACCGCCAGCGTCTCGGGACGCAGGCGGGCGCCCCCGCACGACCGGCACGGGACCTCACGCATGAAGTCCTCCAGTCGCTCACGCTGGCTTTCGGAATCCGTCTCGGTGTGCCGGCGCTCCACCACCGGAATGACGCCCTCGTAAGTGGTCCAGTACGAGCGCGTCCGCCCGTACCGGTTCTTGTACTTGACGTAGATCTCCTCGTCTGACCCGTAGAGGATCACGTCGCGGGCCTTCTTGGGGAGCTTCCTCCAGGGCGTCCGCGTCGAGAAGCCGTTGGTCGCGGCCACGGCGTCCAGCACCCGGTCCCAGTACTCGATCCGGCCGCTGGACCAGGGCGCGAGCGCGCCCTCGTCGATCGACAGGTCGGGGTCGGGGATGACCAGCGCCGGGTCGACCTCCAGCCGCACCCCCAGGCCGTCACAGGTCTGGCACGCGCCGTAGGGCGAGTTGAACGAGAAGTTCCTCGGCTGCAGCTCGTCGAAGGACAGCCCGTCGAACGTGCACGCGAGCGTCTGGCTGTAGGTCTGGACGTCCTCGCCGTCGTGCGTCTGCACCGCGATGGCCGCCAGGCCCTCGGTGAGCTGCAGGGCAGACTCGATCGAGTCGGCGACCCGGCGACGGATGTCGGGCTTGGCCACGAGCCGGTCCACGACGACCTCTATCGTGTGCTTGTAGTTCTTGGGCAGCCGGATCGGTTCGTTCAGCTCGCGCACCTCGCCGTCGATCCGGGCGCGGACGAACCCCTTGCCGGCCAGGTCCTTGAGGAGCTTCTCGTACTCGCCCTTGCGGCCACGCACGACCGGCGCGAGTACTTGGAACCGGGTCCCCTCGGGCAGCTGCATGACCTGGTCCACGATCTGCTCGGGGGTCTGGCGGCCGATCGGCCGGCCGCACTTCGGACAGTGCGGATGCCCGATGCGGGCGTACAGGACTCGCAGGTAGTCGTAGATCTCGGTGATCGTGCCGACCGTCGAGCGTGGGTTGCGCGAGGTGGACTTCTGGTCGATCGAGATGGCCGGCGAGAGGCCCTCGATGAAGTCCACGTCGGGCTTCTCCATCTGGCCCAGGAACTGGCGGGCGTAGGCCGAAAGGGACTCGACGTAGCGGCGCTGCCCCTCCGCGTAGATCGTGTCGAACGCCAGCGAGCTCTTCCCCGAGCCCGACAGACCCGTGAACACGACCAGGGCGTTCCGCGGCAGCTCCAGGGTAATGTTCTTGAGGTTGTGCTCGCGGGCCCCGTGAATGACAAGCGTGTCGCTTCCCATCCGGAGCATTGTACGGGCGGCGCCGACGTGCCCTTCCCACGGCCATCGGACGGTCGCACGGCCCGGTAGGGTTCGGCCGATGGACCGGCCCGAGCCAGCCGTCGACCGCGTACCGTTCAGTGAGGCGCTCGCCTTCTGGGTGCGGCTGGGCTTCATCAACTTCGGCGGCCCCACCGGCCAGATCGCCCTGATGCACACCGAGCTCGTCGATCGGCGGCGCTGGATCGACGAGCCCGGGTTCCTGCACGCGCTGAACTTCGCGATGCTCCTCCCGGGCCCCGAGGCCCACCAGCTGGCGATCTACGTGGGATGGCTGCTGAACGGGTCGCCCGGCGCCCTGGCGGCGGGCGTGTTCTTCCTCCTTCCCGCGTTCGTCCTGATGGTCGTGCTGTCGTGGGTGTTCGCGGTGCACGGGGACGTGGCCTGGATCTCGGGCACGTTCGAGGGCCTGTCGTGGGCCGTGGTCGGCATCGTCTCGGCCGCCCTGATCCGGATCGGCACCCGTGCGCTCGGCCGGCCGATCCTGGTGGCGCTGGCCGCGGCCGCCTTCCTGGCCCTGTTCGTGTTCGGGATGCCGTTCCCGTTGGTGATCCTCGTGGCCGGCCTGGCCGGCTGGTTCGCCGGCTCGTCGCTCCCGAACGCGCGCCCGGACGCCACCGACCTCCGCCAGCCCGAACGCGTCCCGCCTACCTGGGGGCGGGCCGCCAAGGTGCTGGCGATCGGGCTCACCGTGTGGCTGCTCCCGCTCGGGGCGGTGGCGCTCGCGGCCGGTCGCGGGACCGTGCTCGCGCAGGAGGCGGTCTTCTTCACCGTCGCGTCGCTGGTGACGTTCGGGGGGGCCTACGCTGTCCTCGCGTACGTCAACCAGGCGGCCGTGGTGCGGTTCGGATGGATCACCTCGTCCGAGATGGCGGTCGGGCTCAGCCTGGCAGAGACCACTCCTGGGCCGCTCATCCTCGTGGTGGTCTTCGTCGCGTTCGTCGGCGCGTTCCGGGATCCCGGATCGCTCCCCCCGGAGGTGGCCGGCGTGGCCGGCGCGCTGGTCGCCGCGTGGGCGACGTTCGTCCCGAGCTTCCTGTGGATCTTCCTCGGCGCGCCCTCGGTCGAACGGCTGCGGGGCAACGTCCGGCTCTCGGGCACGCTCTCCGCCATCACCGCGGCCGTGGTCGGGGTGATCGCCAACCTCGCGGTCGTGTTCGCCACCAGCGTGCTGTTCGAGCGGTCCCGGGTCCGGACGCCGTTCGGGCACGAGATCGCGGTCCCCGAGTGGTCCTCGGCGGACCTGCTGGCGATCGCCGTCGCGGCGGCCGCGTTCGTCGCGATCCTGCGCTACCGCCTGAACGTGGTGTGGGTGGTGCTGATCGCCGGCCTGATCGGCCTCGTGCGCTCGCTCGTCTGACCCGAGCCGTCGGGTAGGCTCCACGCCGTGACGGATCGGGCCGAGCTCGAGCAGCTGTCGTCCGCGGAGCTCCACGACCGCGCCACCCGACTCGCGTGGCGGCGCCTGGACGTCCCCTTCCTGTGGCACCTGCTCAGCACGATCCCGGAGGCCCGGGCGGCCGCGGGCGACGAGGCGCGGAGCGAGGTGGACATCATGCGACCGCTGGCGCTGCTGAACGACCTGGTCGACGCCGACCGGGGCGAGCTCGCCGATGCGCTGCGGCCGCTGTACATCGATTACCTCGAGAAGCACGGCGACGGCGGCGACGCGGACGCCGGTGACGCCGTCGTCGAGCCGGGTCGCGACGACGAGGGCGATGACTGAGCGGGACCTCGCGTCCTTCCGCTCCGAGTTCCCCGTCCTCGAACGAAAGGCCTACCTGATCAGTGCGTCCCTGGGACCGGTCTCGGAGCGATCGCGCGCATATCTCGACCGGTACATGGATGCCTGGGCGGCCAAGGGCGCGCCCGACCACGTGTGGTTCGAGGACATCTTCCCGGGGATGCGGTCGCTCAAGGCCTCGTTCGCCCAACTCGCCGGGTGTGACCCGGACGAGCTCGCGATCACGACCAACATCTCGATCGCGATCTCGACGATCGCGTCCGCGCTGGACTTCGGGGAGCGCAACAAGGTCGTGATGTCCGAGCTCGACTTCCCCACCGACGGGCACGTGTGGCTCGCCCAGGCCCGTCGAGGCGTCGAGATCGAGTGGCTGCGCTCGCCCGACGGCCTGTCGATCCCGCTGGAGGAGTACGACCGCGCGATCGACGACCGGACCGCGGTCGTCATGGTGAACCGCGTCCTCTACCGCTCGAGCGCGATCGTCCACGCCAAGGAGGTCTGCCGGATCGCCCGCGAGCGCGGAGCCCTCTCCTTCCTGGACGACTACCACGGGATCGGCATCCTGCCGCTCGACCTGCACGACGTCGGGTGCGACGCCTACACCGCCGGCGTCCTGAAGTGGCTTTGCGGCGGGCCCGGGCTCGCGTTCCTGTACGTCCGCCGGGACCTGATCCCGTCGCTCGAGCCCATGGTGACGGGATGGTTCGGGACGGAGGAGCCGTTCTCGTTCGACCCCGAGCACCTGGCGTACCACCCGACCGCGCGACGGTTCGAACACGGCACGCCGCCCGCGCCGGTGTTCTTCATCGCGCAGGGCGGGCTCGATGTCATCTCGGAGGTCACGCCCGAACGGATCCGCGCGCGCCAGGGCGAGCTCGGCGATCACCTGATCGAGCGCGCCGACGCGCTCGGCCTGCCCGTTCGCACCCCGCGGGACCGAGCCGTGCGCGGCGGCGTCGTGAACGTAGGCGTCGGGCCCGAGGCCGAGAAGATCTGCCACGCCCTGCTCGAACGCGACGTCTGCACCGACTACCGAGGCGACGGACTCCGGATCAGCCCGCACTTCTTCAACACCGAGGAGGACGTCGACCGCTGCTTCGAGGAGCTCGCGCGGCTGGTTTGACGCCTACGCCGGGGGTCGAACCTCGACCGGCACCCGTTGCACCATGTTGTTGGCGAACCCGTGAAGGTTCCACGGCTGCTCGAGCGGTTGCGTGTTGCCCTCGGCGTCCGTCGCCCGCGGGCTGAGCTCGTAGATCCCGGGCTCCGCATCCCACGCGAACCTCCACGGCGTCCAGGCGTAGGGCGACGTGGGTTCGCCGAGGGTGGCGTCCGCCCACGAAGCACCGCCGTCCGTGCTCACCGCGACGCGCTTGATTGGGCCGATGCCGGACCATGCTCGGCCTCTGAGTTCCACCGTCCCGGCGTCGACGAACCGGCGGCGCGTCATGAAGTCGGGGATGCCCGGCGGGATCATCAGCGATCGTGGCCGCATGCGCGTCACCGGCTCGCCCTCGTCACCCGGTTGCTGGCGGAAGCGGTACGCGAGCTGTTGGTAGCCGTCGAAGGGTTCGGCGACGGCGGTGATGCCAGTCAGCCACTTCACGCTCGTCATGCCGTACCAGCCGGGAACGACGAGCCGGAGCGGGAACCCGTGCTGCGGGGGCAGGGGCGTGCCGTTCATCTCGTACGCGAGGAGCACCTCGTCCCGCATCGCGTCCGCGATCGAGAGGCTCCGCTGGTAGTCCTGCTCGATCTCGGCCTGGATGCCGCGGTCGGCGCCGGTGAACACCAGCTCGGTCACCCCATCGTCGATCCCCGCCTCCTCCAGGATCGGACGCAGCGGGGTGCCGGTCCATTCGGCCGTGCCGATCGCCTCGGTGAGCCACGGTTGCGAGATCGGCCGAGGTGTGAGCCTCGCGCGTCCGTTGCCCGCACACTCCATTGTGACGGGCATCCTCACCGTAGGCCGATCGCGGAGGTCAGCGAGCGTAAGTGTCGTCGGGTTCGAGACGAGCCCGTCGATCGACAACGACCAGGTGGACGCGTCGCCGTCGGGCACGTCGAAGTGGATCAACAGGTAGTGCATGCCGGCCGGCGTGACGTCGTACCGAAGACCCTCGAGCTGCATCCCGTGGTTGCGCAGCGAGAGCTGCAGCTCGTCGAGGGATACCTCCGGCGAGGCCGACACGCCTTCGGGGAGGTCGAGCGGCTCGCTCACGAGACGTAAGGCCGCCAGCTCGGTGTGATCCCGTTCCCGATCAGCAATAGCTCCCTGTCTTCCAGATACAGCACGTGCAGGTGGTGTCCGTGTTTCCCAGCCGGAGGCCATGATGAGCCATCGTCCACCGGGGGAGTACGTGGCAGAGAGCGATCATCTCCGCCGCCAGAGGCCCATTCACCCCGACACCACCCGCCCCGAACGCACCACGGCGCGAACGTCCCCGAGCGCCTCGAGCTGGATCAACGGATCCGAAGCCAGCAGCACCAGGTCGGCCGGGCCCCCGGCCGCGATCGGCCCCGCCGTCATCGCTATGAGGACCTCCTCGGGCGTCATCCGCACGATCTCGTGCAGCAACAGCGCCTCGCGCACGTGGATGCCGGGCGGGATCGAGCCGTTGCCGAGGTCCGTCCCGTACACCACCGTTCCCCCGACGGCCCGGAAGCGCGCCAGGTTGTCGCACGCAGTCTTGAGGTCCGGCGTCACCTCGCCGAACGAATGGATGTCGAGCGTCGAGACGATCCTCGACGTGCGCGCCGCGGCCGCCAGGAGCTCGTCGGACAGACGCTCGCTCCACGGCGTGTGCGCGAGCTCGTCGACCCCGGCCCCGACCGCACGCGCAGCCTGTCCCGGACCCTGGACGTGAGCCGTGACCGGGAGCTCACGCCGGTGCGCCGCCTCGACCAGCGCTGCCAACTCCACGTCCGACGGCGTCGGCCCAGCGTCCGCGTTCAAGGCGACCTTGATCGCCGCCGCCCCCATCCCGGCGAGCTCGTCGACGGCCCTCGCCGCATCCTCCGTCCCGGCGAGCTCGCGACCGAGTCCCGCCGGCGCCCACGACGCGTTCGCCGGGTAGCCGCCCCGCGCGGTGAGCATCGGGCCGACCGCGCGGATCAGCGGGCCGGTGAACGACGGCAGCTCGGACGCGTTGGCCAGCGCGAAGATCTCCTCGGGCACCCAGCCGAGATCCCGGACCGCCATCACGCCGCCCAGCAGCACCGCGCCGGGATCCGAGAGTCGGATGTGCACGTGCCGGTCGGCCACGCCGGGCATCAGGAAGCCCGCGAGCTCGATGCGCTCCTCCACGCGCGGTGCTGAGGATCTCGGGCCCGCATACGTCACCCGCCCGCCGTCGCACACGACAGCCGCGTCGGGAACGACGGCGCCGGCACCGAACCAGGCGAGCGGAACCTCGAACGCGATCGTCATCGGGGTGGATCAGCCGCCGACCCCGGCGCCCCGGAGGGCCTTCAGCTCCTTGCGGAGGTCGACGACCTCGTCGCGTAACCGAGCGGCGTACTCGAACCGCAGGTCCCGGGCGGCCTCGTGCATCTCCTCCTCGAGCTGCTGGATCAGCCGTTCGAGCTCCTCGGTCGGCATCTCGGGTCGCTCGCGGCGGCGCCGGCGCTTCTCGGGCGTCGCGGCCTTGCGCGTGTCAACCGCCATCGTGAGCAGGATGTCCGACACCTTCTTGCGGATCGACTGCGGGTCGATGCCGTGCTCACGGTTGAAGTCCATCTGGATCTTGCGGCGGCGCTGGGTCTCGCCGATCGCCTGCTTCATCGAGTCGGTGACCTCGTCCGCGTACATGATCACCGTGCCGTCGACGTTCCGGGCCGCGCGCCCGATCGTCTGGATCAGCGACGTATCCGAACGCAGGAACCCCTCCTTGTCTGCGTCCAGGATCGCGACCAGGGAGACCTCGGGCAGGTCGAGGCCCTCGCGCAGCAGGTTGATGCCGACGAGCACGTCGAACTCGCCCAGCCGCAGGTCCCGGATGATCTCGATCCGCTGGATCGTGTCCACCTCCGAGTGCAGGTAGCGGACGCGGATCCCCATCTCGAGCAGGTAGTCGGTCAGGTCCTCCGCCATCTTCTTGGTGAGCGTGGTCACCAGGACCCGCTGGCCGGCCTCGGCGCGCCGGCGGATCTCCTCGATGAGGTCGTCCACCTGGCCGCGCGTCGGGCGGACCTGCACCTCGGGGTCGACCAGCCCGGTCGGGCGGACGATCTGCTCGGCGACGCGGCTCGACATCCGTAGCTCGTACGGCCCGGGGGTCGCCGACATGTAGACGGTCTGGCTCACGCGTTTGGCGAACTCCTCGAACCGCAGCGGCCGGTTGTCCAGCGCGCTCGGGAGCCGGAAGCCGAACTCGACCAGGGTCTCCTTGCGGGTCTTGTCGCCCTCGTACATCCCGTGGATCTGGGGCACCGTCACGTGCGACTCGTCGATCACGCAGAGCCAGTCGTCGGGGAAGTAGTCGAGCAGCGTGTACGGTGCCTCGCCCGGCGCGCGCCCGTCGAGGTGTCGCGAGTAGTTCTCGATGCCCGAGCAGAACCCGACCTCGCGTAGCATCTCGAGGTCGTATGTGGTGCGCATACGCAGGCGCTCGGCCTCGAGGAGCTTGTTCTGGCTCTCGAGCCACGCGAGCCGGTCGGTGAGCTCCTCCTCGATCGTCGCGATCGCGTGCTTCATCCGGTCCTCCGAGGTCACGTAGTGCGAGGCCGGGAACACCGTGATCTCGGACAGGTCGCCCAGGACCTCGCCGGTGATCGTGTCGAACCGCGTGATGCGCTCGACCGTGTCGCCCCACCACTCGATGCGGACCGCGGTCTCCTCGTACGAGGGGTGCACCTCGAGCACGTCGCCCTGCACGCGGAACTTCCCGCGGGCCAGGTTCGCCTGGTTGCGCTGGTACTGGATGTCGACCAGTCGCTGTTTGGACCACTCCATGTCGTGCGCCACGCCCTTGTGAACGCGCAGGATCTGGCCCTCGTACTCCTCGGGCGAGCCGAGGCCGTAGATGCAGGAGACGCTCGCGACGATCAGCACGTCGCGCCGGGTGAGCAGGGCCGCGGTGGCCGAGTGGCGCAGGCGCTCGATCTCGTCGTTGATCGAGGAGTCCTTCTCGATGTACGTGTCCGTGGACGGGACGTAGGCCTCGGGCTGGTAGTAGTCGTAATAGGAGACGAAGTACTCCACGGCGTTCTCGGGGAAGGCCTCCCGGAACTCGTTGGCCAGTTGCGCCGCGAGCGACTTGTTGGGCGCGATGACGATCGTGGGGCGCTGGACGCGCTCGATCACGTTGGCGATCGTGAACGTCTTGCCGGTCCCGGTGGCGCCCAGCAGCGTGATGTGTGGCTCGCCCTCCTGGATGCCCTCGACCAGCCGGTCGACGGCCGCCGGCTGATCGCCGGTGGGCTCGTGGTCGGCGTGGATCTTGAACGGGGGCACGGCCCCAAGTCTAGGCGCCGGCCGCGACAGGCTCGGCCTGACCGGGCTACATGCGCCCGGCCTCGATGATGCTCTGGAGAAACTGGCGGGTCCTCGGCTGCTCGGGCGCGGACAGGATCGTATCGGGCGGGCCCTCCTCCAGGATCACGCCCTCGTCCAGGAAGCAGATCCGGTTGCCGATGTCGCGGGCGAACCCCATCTCGTGGGTCGCGATCACCATCGTCATCCCGCCGGCGGCCAGCTCGCGGATCACGTTCAGCACCTCGGCCACGAGCTCGGGGTCGAGCGCGCTCGTCACCTCGTCCAGCAGCATGAGGTCGGGCTTCATCGCGAGCGCGCGCACGATCGCCACCCGTTGCTGCTGGCCGCCCGAGAGCCGGTCGGGGTAGTCGTCCCGCTTGTCGGCCAGGCCGAACCGCGCAAGCAGGCCGACGCCCAGCTCCTCGGCCTCGCGCCTCGACATCCGGAGCGCCTCGACGGGCCCGAGCGTGACGTTGCGAAGCACGCTCATATGCGGGAACAGGTTGAAGGCCTGGAAGACGATGCCCACGCGCTCGCGGATCCGGTTGGCGTCCACGCCGCGAGCGGTGATCTCCTCGCCCTCGATCAGGATGCGGCCGCGGTCGATCGGCTCGAGCAGGTTCACGCACCGCAGGAACGTCGACTTGCCCGAACCCGACGCGCCGATCAGGCAGACGACCTCGTGTTCGTCCACCTCGAGGTGGATGCCCCTGAGGACCCGGAGGCCGTCGAAGGACTTGTGCAGGTCCTCGACGAGCAGGGCTGCAGTCTCGGCCATTCAGACCCCCCAGGTCGTCTGGCGCCGGCGCTGATCCCTTGCCACGAGCCAGTCGACGAAGCGCGCCTCCGGGATCGTGATCACGATGTAGACCAGGGCGAGCGCGACATACGGCGTGAAGTCGAACTCGGCGGCCGAGATGATCTGCGCCTGCCGGAGCGCCTCGGTGTACCCGAGCACCGCGATGAGGGCGGTGTCCTTCTGGAGACCGATGAAGTCGTTTAGCAGCGGTGGGATCACGCGCCGGATCGCTTGTGGCACCACGACGAACCGAAGCGTCTTGCGCCGACTGAGCCCGAGTGCCCTGGCGGATGCGACCTGCGACGGATGTACCGACTCGATGCCCGCCCGATACACCTCGGCGACGTAGGCCGAGTACACGAGGATCAGCGCGACGATAGCCCAGAAGATGTCCGAGTGCGGGACGCCCTTGATCTGCAGGGCCGGCGCCCCAAACCCCAGCAGGAGGATCACCAGGATCGTCGGGACCGCGCGGAACAGATCTGTGTAGGCGGCCGCCAGGATCCGCAGCGGCATGAACACCGGCGCCCGGAGGCTCCGCAAGACCGCGACGATCAGCGCGATGATCAGGACGAACATCTCCGCCACGACGAAGATGAAGACGTTGCGGCCGAACTTCGACACGATCTTGCCGAGCGAGTCCCGGAAGACGTCCGGATCGAAGAACGCCTCCTTGATCTGTAGCCAGCCGGACGAGTTGAGGATCGCGAAGGCGAGCAGGCCGAAGACGACGACGCTACTCACCAAGGCGATCGTCACGCCGCGGGCGCCCTCACCCTTCAGGGGCGCGAGGATCTTCGAACCGCGATCGCCACTCGGGGGCGTGTATGAGCCGCCCGGCAGGCTCTGGTACTTCTCCGGCGCCTCGCCGCCCACCGGGTGGCTAGCTCAGGACGGGCGCGTTCGTCTTGTCGGCCAGCCACTGCTGCTCGATCTGGTCGAGCGTGCCGTCCGTCTTCATCTCCTCGAGCGCGAGGTTCACGCACTGGACGAGCGGGCTGCCGGTCTCGAACGCCATCGCGAAGTACTCGTTCGACGTCGTGCCGAACTGGCCGACCACGACACCGTGCTTGATCTGCACGGCCGCCATGAAGAAGGCCGTCGGCAGGTCCACGACGATGCCGTCGATGTCGCCGTTCTGCAGGTCGGTGACCGCTTGCGCGAGGTCGTCGTACACGGCGGGCTCCTGCGACGGCTGAACCTCGTTGGTGATCACGTCCAGGCTGGTCGTGCCGATCGGCGCGCCGAGCTTGGCGTCCTTGAGGTCGGCGATCGTGGTCGCGCCGGCGACCGGCGACCCCTCGAACGACACGAGGGCCTGGTTCACGTCGTAGTAGGACTCGCTGAAGTCCACGGCGTCGTCGCGCCCGGGCTTGTACGAGATCTGCTGCAGTACGAAGTCAAAGTCCTTCGGTCCCGGCGCGAACGACTGGTTGAAGGCGACCGGCACGAACGTGACGTCGTCGGGGAACGTGAAGCCGAGACGTTCGGTGACCTCCTTCGCCACGGCGCCCTCGTACCCCTCGCCCTTGGCCGGGTCGTTGAACTCGAACTCGGAGCCCTTCGACGTGCCGCCCTCCCACCAGGGCGGGAAGGCCGGGTTCCCGGTGCCGATCGTCAGCGAGCCCGCGCTCTTGAACGCGTCCTGGTTCGCCGCGGCACACTCGGCCGCCGTGGCGGGTGCCGTCGCCCCGCTGCCACCCGTGGCGGTCCCACCGGTCCCGCCAATCGCCGGGTTGTCCTCCGCGCACGCCGCGAACAGGATCGCGGAGACGGCGACGAAGGCGAACAGTTTTCGCATCGTGGGAACCCCCTGGACGGCCTGGTGGTCCG
>JBKPKU010000078.1:0-16198 GCA_046731295.1 Actinomycetota bacterium | reverse complement strand
GAGGATCGGCACGAGCAGGGCCTCGTGCTCAACATGTCGCTGTGGGAGAACGCGGTGCTGGGCCGCCAGGATGATGCCGACTTCTCGGGGTCGCTCGGCGTCCTGTTCATCCGCAAGATCAAGGACCTGGCCGCGCGGCTGGTCAGGCTGTTCGACATCCGCGCGCGAAGCGTCGAGGTGACTGCCTCGACCCTTTCGGGCGGCAACCAGCAGAAACTGATCCTGGCGCGCGAACTCGATACCGATCCGAAGCTGCTGATCGCGGCGCAGCCGACGCGGGGCTTGGACGTCGGTGCGATCGAGTTCGTCTGGAAGCAGATCCTGGACCAGAAGGCCGCCGGCCGCGGCGTGCTGCTGATCTCCGCCGAGCTCGACGAGATCTACGCGTTGTCGGACCGGATCGTGACGCTGTACGAGGGCGCGATCACGGGCGAGTTCCCACCCGACGCCCCGCCCGAGCAGATCGGGATCGGGATGCTGGGACGCGCGCCCGAGGAGGCCGCGTAGTGTCGGCCGACGGCATGGCCGCGCCGATCGCCGTATCCCGCGCACGGCCCCCGTGGCTCGAGAGCCTCGCGGGCCAGCTGCTGGCGTTGCTCGCCTCGTTCGCGATCGCCCTGCTGCTGGGATCGCTGCTGATCCTGGCCTACGGCGAGAACCCGATCGATGTGTACCGGTCGATCTTCGACGCGTCGCTGGGATCGGTCGACGGCATCGGCTATGTCCTGGCGATCGCGACCCCGTTGATCTTCTCGGCCCTGGCCGTGTCCGTCTGCTTCAAGGGCGGCATGTTCAACATCGGGGTGGAGGGGCAGTACTACGTGGCGATGATCCTGGCCGCCGTTGCCGAGCTGAACCTCGACTTCCTCCCGGGGTTCCTGCTCGTGCCGGCCGTGCTGGTCGCCGCGATGATCGGAGGGATGCTCTGGGCCGCGATCCCGGGCGCCCTGAAGGTCAAGACCGGCGCCCACGAGGTGGTCACGACGATCATGCTGAACGGGATCGCGATCAGCCTCCTCGGCTGGGCGCTTAACGGCCCGCTCAAGTACAACGACGCACCCGAGGGCGCCTTCGTCGACCTTCGGACCAACGTGTTCCCCGCCAAGGGCCTGGCCGGGGATCTCGGCTCGATGTTCGGGGTCACGCCCGGGGCACACCTGTCGTGGCTGTTCGTGCTGGCGGTCGTGGCGGCGATCGTCGTCTGGTTCCTGATCCGCCGGACGCGGCTGGGGTACGAGGCGCGGGCGGTCGGGTCGTCGCCGGGATCGGCCAAGGCGGGCGGCGTCTCGATCGGTTCGACGCAGCTGCGCCTGTTCCTGATCTCGGGGGCGTTGGCCGGCCTGGTGGGTATGCAAAATATCCTCGCCGACCGGGGATACCTGCCACTCAACTTCGTCCTCGGGCTCGGGTTCACGGGGATCGCCGTGGCCTTCCTCGGTCAGAACAACCCGATCGGGATCGTCTTCGCGGCGATCCTGTGGGGGATCCTGTCGCGCGGCGAGGTGGCGCTCCAGATCTCGAGCCAGGTGCCGCGCGAGTTCATCATCATCCTGCAGGGCCTGCTGATCCTGACCGTCGTGATCACCTACCAGATCGCCAAGCGGCGGCTGGCGGCCCGCCAACTCCAACGCGCCGGGGCCGAGGGCGAGCTCGAGGACTCGGCCGCGCCTGAGGAAGGCGCCGGACCGCGCGGTCCGGAAGACACGGGCGCCGAGGCGCTCGAACCCGCAGACGAGAAGAGAACCTGATGCCGTTCACGGACATCGCCGTCGCGATCCAGATCTCGTTCACGTACTTCACGATCATCTACCTGACCGGTCTCGGCGGCCTGTTCAGCGAGCGTTCGGGCATCGTCAACATCGGCCTGGAGGGCCTGATGATCGTCGGGACCGTGACCGGCGCGTTCGGCGCGCGGTTCTTCACCGACACGGTCGGACTCGGGACCGTGTGGGGCCCGATCCTCGGGCTGCTGTTCGGCGCCCTCTGCGGCGCGATCTTCGCCAGCCTGCACGCGGTGGCCACGATCACGTTCCGCGTCGACCACATCGTGTCGGGCGTCGTGATCAACCTGATCGCCGTCGGGCTCGCGCGTTTCCTCTCGTACGCGTTCTTCAACGGCCAGTCTACGCAGTCGGACCCGGGCGGCCCGCACCTGGCGCGGCTGGACATCCCGGGTCTGTCCGCGTTACCGGGCGGCCTGGACCGGGCGTTCGAGAGTTTGTCGCCGATCGTGATCGTGGCCGCGCTCATGGTGATCCCCGTCTGGTACTCGCTGAATCGGCTCCGCTGGGGCCTGCGCCTACGGTCGTGCGGCGAGAACCCCGAGGCGACCCGGTCTCTCGGCGTGAGCGTCCCCCTGTACCGCTATCAGGGCGTGCTGCTCTCGGGCGCGTTCGCCGGCATGTCGGGCGCGTTCCTGGCCGCGGAGGTGATCGGCAACTGGCGGGAGGGCCAGACCCTCGGGCTGGGATTCATCGCCCTCGCCGCGCTCATCCTGTCGAACTGGAACCCGGTCCGGCTGATGTTCTTCGCCTGGCTGTTCGGGTTCGCGGTCGCGATCCCGCTTCGGCTGCAGGACGCGCCGGTGATCTCGCTGCTGCCCGAGCAGTTCATCCGGATGATCCCCTACGTGGTCACGATCGTGGCGATCGCGGGGTTCGTCGGGCGCGTCCGGCCGCCGGCCGCCGCCGGACGCGCGTACGAAGGCGGCGGCGGAAGCTAGCGGGCCTACTCCGTCCCGAACAGCCGGTCCCCGAAGTCCCCGAGCCCCGGCACGATGTAGCCACGTTCGTTCAGCTGGCGGTCGATCGCCGCGGTGAAGATCGGGACGTCCGGGTGGTCGGCCTCCATCTTGCGGATGCCCTCGGGGGCCGCCACCACGCACACGAACGCGATCGAGGAGGGGTTGCCGTCCTTCACCGCAGCCGTGGCGGCCGAACCCGACCCGCCGGTCGCGAGCATGGGGTCGAGCACCAGCACGTGGCGGCCCTCCACGGGGGGGAGCTTGCGGTAGTAGGACTGGGGTTCGAGCGAGGCCTCGTCGCGTTCCAGGCCGATGTAGCCGACGGCGACCTCGGGGAAGAGCTCGGTCACGGCCTCGAGCATCCCGAGCCCGGCGCGCAGGATCGGCACGGCGACCAGGTCGCCCAGCACGCGGCCGTCCGTCTCCTCGAGCGGCGTGCGAACCCGGATATCGGTCGTGGGCAGGTCGCGGATCGCCTCGAGCGCGATCGCGAACGCCAACCGCTTGGCCAGCGTTCGGAAGACCGGGGGCTCGGTCCCCTCGGAGCGGAGCTGGGCGAGCAGGTGTCCGGCAAGTGGGTGATCGACCACGGTCACGGACACGCGCGCATCGTACCCATCCCGTATCGGGCGCGGCTCGTGGGTTGCCAGAGCCTGCCGGGGCTGTCAGCATGGCCGCCTGATGCAGGCGTTTTCCGGTTTCTGGTTCTACGGCGGGCCTGGCCCGGCGTAGTCGCCTGAGCCGAAACGGACAGGGACCCCGGGCAGGACCCGGGGTTTCTTCGTCTCCGGGACCCTCCGGGACGAGGAGGAGATCGCGATGGTCGTGGTGATGAGGCGGGAAGCCACCGAGGCCGACGTCGAGGCGGTCTCCGAACGCGTTCGGGCGGCCGGCGGCGAGGCGTTCGTCTCGCGCGGGGCCGTGCACACGATCATCGGCCTGGTCGGCGACACCGAGCGCTTCCAGGCGATCCCTTGGAGGCAGCTCCCCGGCGTCGACCACGTGATCCAGGTCGGCAAGCCCTACAAGATGGTGGCAGCAGACCTGCATCCCGAGCCCACCACGGTCAACGTCGGCTCGACGCCGGTCGGCCGGGGCACGTTCACGCTGATCGCCGGCCCGTGCGCGGTGGAGAGCGAGGAGCAGGCGCTGCTCGCGACCAAGGCGGCCCGCGCCGCCGGGGCGACGATCCTGCGCGGAGACGTCTACAAGCCGCGCACGTCGCCGTACTCCTTCCAGGGGCTGGGCGACCGCGGCCTCGAGGTGCTCGAGGAATGCCGGCGCCAGACGAGCCTGCCGATCATCGTCGAGGTCGTCGACATCTCGCAGGTCGAACACGTCGCCGAGGTCGCGGACTGCATCCGCGTCGGGACGCGCAACGCGCAGAACTTCGAGCTCCTGAAGGAGGTCGGGCTCGCGCACCGGCCGGTCATGCTCAAGCGCGGGCTGGCCATGACGATCGAGGAGTGGCTCCAGGCTGCCGAATACGTCGCCCAGCGCGGGAACTCGGAGATCATCCTGTGCGAGCGCGGGATCCGCACGTTCGAGCCGTCGACCCGCAACACGCTCGACCTCGCGGGGATGGCGGTCGCGCAGGCCGAATCCCACCTGCCGGTGATCGTCGATCCGTCGCACGCCGTCGGCAAGCGCCACCTGGTTGCGCCGATGGCCCGCGCCGCGATCGCGGCCGGCGCCGACGCCGTGATGGTCGACGTCCACCCCGATCCGGAGAGCGCGCTGTGCGACGGGCCCCAGGCGCTCACGCCGGACGAGATCGTGGATCTCGGTCGCGAGCTCGAGCGGCTGGCGGGTGCGCTCGGCCGCCCCTTCAACCACCCCGAGTGAGCGCTTCGGCCGACCGGGTCAGCCCGGGAGCACGGGTGTCAGCTCGGCGATGTCGCACGAGCCGCGCCACCGGGCGAGCCACTCGGCGGGCGCGCCGGCCCGGCTCTTGCGCTTGTCCACGAGCAACTTGGCGGCCTCCTCCCATTCGGCGCCCTGGAGCACGCGCGAGACCGCGTGGAACTCGTTCAACGCGGTCTCGCGCCCCTTGCGCCGGGTCACGACGACCAGCTCGGAGGCGCCGGGGATCCCGGGGACCGTCTGGTCCTCGGGGCCCGGATCACGCTGTGACAGCAGGAAGATCTTCCCGTTGCGATAGACGAACCATGACGGGATCAGTTTGCGACGCCCGTTGGCCTCCACACCCACCCAGATCACATCCGATCGCTTGAGTCCGTCCTCGACGGCCTTGGGCAGCGAGGACGACGCGGCCTGGATCAGCACGGGCGCCTCGATCTCGCCCACGATCTCGTCGTCGATCACGAAGGACACGACGTAGGTCCCGGTCTCGTCGAACCGGGCGTCGGTGATCGTGTCGGTCTCCTCGGTCAGGTCCATCGACCCGAGCATGCGCCGCACGTTGGGACCCCAGCGATGCACGAGACGGCCGGAGGGGCCGTAGAAGTGGATCTCCTCGGACACCATCCCGGTGCCGACCTTCCACGTCCGGTAGGCGACGAACGGGAGCGCGGTCCCCGGCGCGCCGAGCAGGTAGATGCCGGGCGCCCCCTGCGGTCCGGACGCATCCCAGACGCGCCGGTCCACGACGTTGGCCGAAACGAGCTCGCCGACGGTCATCGCCGCGTGAGGATACTCGACGCCCTTACGCGCTGCGGGCGAGCCACAGGCGCGGCTCCTCGAGCTCGGGCATCGACGGCAGAGCCTCGGCCGAGTCCCACATCCGCGACAGGGTGGCCTCGTCTGTCAGCTCCACGACGGTGTCGCAGAACGCGCGGCCCATCCGGTACTGCTCGCGCTTGACCTCGATGCCCAGGAGCCGTTCGAAGACCGGGTCGACGTGCTCGCTCTCCCGGTAGCGGCGCATCGCCTCGTCGATCCGTCCGTACGAGCCGAGCATCTGCGCGCCAAGCGCGTGCATCACGTGGTCGCCGTAGCCCTCGGCCGCCGTCATGAACGCCTGGATCCGCCCGAGCTTGAGCCGCTGCTCGTCGTCCATCACCGGGCCGAACAGGTTCTCCTGCCCCCCGAACATCTCCTGCATGCCCTCGGGGTTGGAGGGGTCGAACGCACCGATCCGCTGCTGCAGCTCCTCCACGTCCAGCGTGAGCGTGGACAGGAAGTCGTCGATCAGCTGCCGGAACCGAAGCAGCGCCCATGGCTGGGCGAACTCGAACCGGTGCGTCACCTCGTGGATCGCGATCCAGGTCCGGAACTCGGTCCGGTCCAGGCTCCAGTCCTTCTCGAAGGGTTCGATGTTCGGGACGACGAACAGCAGCGTGCCCGCGCCCCCGGGTCTGGGTACCGCGACGTCGTACTGCCCGAGGACCTGCTGGGCGAGCGTGCCGAGCACCGTGCCGACCTGCGCGCCGAGCAGCAGCGGCGACAGCTGGTCCAGCAGCTGCGCGACGCCGGCGGCCGGCTGTTCGGGCATCGCCTCGCGCTGCGCCGCGCTGATCGCCTCCGCCACCTTGGCGGCGCCGGGCTCCAGCAGCGTTCGCAGGCCCTCGATGTTGGCCGCCACCCACTGCCCGCGACGAACGGCCTCTACGCGCGCCACGTCGGACGGCGGCTGCAGGCCGGTGAACCCGGCCACCTGGAGTTCGGCGACGCGCACGGCCTCGTCGAACCCGCGTTGATCGTCCTCGCTTGGGTTGGGGTCCTCGGTGCCCCACGACGCCGAGGCGATGCCGACCTGCCGCGCGAGCTCCCAGTTCACCGGGCCGCTCGAGGAGGACAGCACCCGCTGGATCTCGCGGAACAGCGGGACGTCGTTCCACATCTCTCCCGGCGGGACGCCGAACGGATCCTGTGGAGTCTGGCTCATGCCTCCATCCTACGGCCGGCCCGCAGATGGCCCGTCCCGCAGGCATCGGGCCCGCGTCGGCGGCTCGCTACGATGGGCTGGTGCGCCAGAACCTGCTCGTGCGCGTGACGGCCGAGGCGATCGGCGCCGACGAGGCGCTCGCCTTCGTTGCCGATCCCGGGGCCGGCGGCACATGCGTCTTCCTCGGGACCGTGCGAGACCACTCGGACGCGGGCGGCGTGACCGGCCTCGCGTACGAGGCATGGGAGGAGCAGGCCGTACGCCGGCTCACCGGGCTCGGCGACGAGCTGTTCGAACGCTGGCCGCTGTGCAAGGCGGCGTTCCTGCATCGGTTCGGCGAGCTGACGGTCGGCGAGGTTTCCGTCGTCGTCGCGTGTTCGGCGCCGCACCGGGCCGAGGCGTTCGAGGCCTGCCGCCACGGGATCGAGCAGCTGAAGCGCGATGTGCCGATCTGGAAGAAGGAGCACCTGGTCTCGGGCGAGTCGACCTGGGTGATGGGCTCGTGACCGCCCGCCCGGCCGGGCCCTGATGGGTCGCGACCTCGCGATCGACCTCGGCACGGCCAACACGCTCGTCTACCGCCAGGGCGACGGCATCGTGCTCGACGAGCCGACCGTCGTGGCCGTGAACACCGCCGACGGCAGGGTCGAAGCGATGGGCGAGGAGGCGTGGCAGGTCATCGGCGGCCGGTCGGGCAACGTCGTGGCGATCCGGCCGCTGCGCGAGGGCGTGATGACCGAGTTCGACATCACGCAGCGCATGATCGAAGTGGTGCTCCGCCGGGTGGGCGTGTCCCGCTTCCCGAAACCGCGCGTCCTCGCATGCGTCGCGAGCCAGTCGTCCGAGGTCGAGCGGCGCGCGGTGCTCGAGGCGATCAAGGACGCCGGCGGGCGTGACGTGGTGCTGGTGGAGGAGCCGCTGGCGGCTGCGATCGGGGCGCGCCTGCCGGTGCACGAGCCCGTGGGGAACCTGGTCGTGGACATCGGCGGCGGCACCACAGAGATGGCCGTGGTCTCGATGGGCGGCGTGGTCTCGGGCGGCTCGACGAAGGTGGGCGGGTTCGACCTCGACACGGCGATCCAGAACCACCTCCGGCAGGAGTACGACGTGGCGATCGGGGAGAAGGCGGCCGAGGAGATCAAGATCGCGATCGGCTCCGCGTTCCCCGCGCCGGAGGGGCGGGCGGCCATCGTCATCGGCCGGGCGCTCGCGACCGGCGCTCCGAGGGAGGTCCGCGTGACCGATGACGAGATCCGAAAGGCGATGTCCCCGACGGTGCAGCAGATCGTCGAGCAGGCGCGCGGTACGATCGCGGAATCGCCGCCGGAGCTGACGCACGACGTGCTGGAGGCCGGCATGTTCCTGACCGGCGGAGGGGGGCTGCTTCGCGGACTCGACCTGGTGCTGTCGCAGGACTGCGAGGTACCGGTACACCGGACCGACCGGCCGCTCGAGACCGTGGTGCTTGGGCTCGGCGCCATGCTGGAGCATCTCGACGACTACCGGTCGTCGTTCCGGCTGATCCGCAAGCGTTAGCTAGTCGAGGAACCGCTCGATCGTCCTGTTGATGAGGTGTCCGAGTTCGTACAGGACGAACGCGAGGGCGGCCGCGCCCACGCCGAGCAGCACGATCACGCCGACGATCCCCTGGAGCCGGTCGCGAACCCCCGGGCCCTGCGTCGATACCTGCAGGTACGTGTACCCGGGATTCGGATCTCCCTCCGCCGCGACCGCCGGCGGAGGGACCTCATTCTCGGGCTCGCCGAACCCGGTCGCCGACGGCGCCTGCTCGCGCCTGACCGTTCCGACATAGACGACGGCGCCGACCAGCAACGACAGGACCGCGACGAGCAGGAGTGGCATCGCACGGGAGCCTACCCCTTCGTCCCCGCCGTACGCGCACGGCCCGTACCATCGCCGGGTGAGGCGATGGACGCGGTGGATCGTGTTCGTGGCGCTCGGCGTGCTCGCCGGGCTGGCCATCACGGTCTACCTGCCGTGGTACGCGGTGGCGCCGGGACCGGCGCGGGCCGTTCAGCCGCTGATCCGGTTCGACGACCGGCAGCGGTACGAGTCGCAGGGGAACTTCGTGATGACGTCGGTCCGCTTCACGCAGCTAACGGGGATGGGCGTGCTGCTCGCCTGGCTCGACCCCGACCGGGCGGTCGTCGAGCGCAAGGTGCTGTATCCAGACGGCGAGGACGTCCGGCAGGAGCACCAGCGCGCGATCTCGCAGATGGACTCGAGCAAGCTCGACGCCTCGGTCGTGGTCATGCGGGCGCTCGAGGGCTACCCCAAGAAGCACGGCGACGGCGTCCTGGTCGAGAGCGTGGTCGCCGGCTGCGCGGCCGACGGCGAGCTCTTCCCGGGCGACCGGATCCTGTCCATCGACGGCGCCGAGGTCGACACGTACGCCGCGGCCAGGCGGGCGATCCGAGCCGCGCCGTCGGGCGACACGCTGACCTTCGACCTATCGGTGGACGGCACGCCCGAGACGGCGCGCATGGTTCGGCAGCCGTGCGGCGGCAGCCAGCGCCCACTCGTCGGCGTCTCGATGATCAACAGCTTCCCCTTCGACGTGAGCATCTCGAGCGGTGATATCGGCGGCCCGTCGGCCGGCCTGATGTGGGCGCTCGGCCTGTACGACCTGCTCACGCCCGGCGACCTGACCGGCGGCCGCACGATCGCGGGCACCGGCCAGATCGCGCTCGACGGCAAGGTGTTCCCGATCGACGGGGTCCAGGAGAAGATCGCGGCAGCGGCCGACGCCGGCGCCACGGTGTTCCTGGTGCCCGAGGGCAACCTGAAGGCCGCTCGCGCCGTGGGCGACCGCGGGTTGCAGTTAGTTCCGGTCTCGTCGTTCGACGACGCGCTCGCGTACCTCGAGGGGTCCTGACCGAAGCCCTGCTGTCGCAGGTCCGATGATAGGCTTGCCGCGCTCTCCCATCGACCTCGAACGGACGAACAGAACCCATGGTCGTACGCGTTCCGACGGCTGCCCCGGGTGCGGGGCGGCGCCGGTGGATCATCATCCTCGTCGCCGTGGTGGCCGGTCTCCTGTTGGCCTTCACGGCCCTGTCCGGGTTCTTCGTCGACGTCCTGTGGTTCCGCGAGGTCCGCCTGTCCGACGTCTTCTGGACGGTGCTGAGGACCAAGGTCCTGCTCGGCCTCGCGTTCGGGCTCGCGTTCTTCGTTCTCCTGTACTCGAACCTGTGGATCGTCCGGCGCATCACGCCGCGCTACCGGGCGCTCACCCCCGAGCAGGAGATCATCGAGCGCTATCGGATGCAGTTCGAGCCGTACGCGCGATGGCTGCTCCCGCTCTTCGCGCTGGTGATCGCGTTCTTCGTCGGCCTGGGCGTGACGGGTCAGTGGCAGACGTACCTGTTGTGGCGCAACGGCGCCGGGCTCACGTTCGGGAACCCGGAGCCGCTGTTCGGCCGCGATCCCGCATTCTACGTGTTCAGCCTGCCGTGGCTGAAGTTCATGCAGGGGTGGCTGTTCTCGGCGCTGGTCGGTGTGACGCTGCTGACGGCGCTCGCGCACTACCTGTGGGGCGGGATCCGGCCGCAGGCGCCGGGGTTCGGCGAGAAGGTCTCGCCACAGGTCAAGGCGCACCTGTCGGTGCTGCTCGGCCTGATCATGCTCACGAAGGCATGGGGGTACTACCTCGGGCAGTTCGACCTGCTGACATCCACGCGCGGCGTAGTGGTCGGGGCCTCCTACACCGACGTGAACGCGCAGCTGCCGGCGCTCAGGATCCTGGTGATCATCGCCATCGCGTGCGCGATCCTGTTCCTGGTCAACATCCGCCTGCGCGGGTGGGCGCTGCCGGTGATCGCCGTAGGCCTGCTCGCCCTGGTGTCCATCATCGCCGGGGCCGCCTACCCTGCGTTCGTCCAGCGGTTCCGCGTGGCGCCGCAGGAGTTCCAGCGAGAGCAGCCGTACATCAAGGACAACATCGAGGCCACGCGCCGCGCGTTCTCGTTGGACGACATCACGAGCAGCTCGCGGCCGCTCGGCGACGCGGTGACCGCCGAGGGCGCCCAGGCCAACGCGCCCACGATCTCGAACATCCGCTTGTGGCGCCCCGACGTCTTGGGCGAGAACTACACGTCGCTGCAGCGGTTCCGCTCCTACTACGACTTCAACGACGTCGACGTTGACCGATACGTCGTCGAGGGCCAGCGCCGCGTCCTGATGTTGTCCACCCGTGAGGTGAGCCAGGGTGGGATCCCCCTGGGCGGCCAGACGTGGCAGAACGTGCACCTGGTCTACACGCATGGGTTCGGCGCCGTGGCCTCGCAGGTGAACACCGCCTCGACCGAGGGGCAGCCGGTCTTCACCCTGCGCGACATCCCACCCGTCGGCGACCCCGCCCTCGAGGGCAACGGCCAGCGCGTGTACTACGGCGAGGGCGCCCAGGGGGACGCAGCCTTCGTGGTGGTCGACACCGGGACCAAGGAGCTCGACTTCCAGGGCACGGCCACCAACGATCAGGCCCAGGCGACGTTCACCTACGACGGCGACGGCGGCATCCCGATCGGAGGGTTCTTCCAGCGGGCGCTGTTCGCATGGCGCTTCCGCGACGTGAACCTGCTGATCTCGAATCTGATCCAGGGCGACAGCCGCATCATGATCTATCGCGACATCACGCAGCGGGTACCCAAGGCCGCGCCGTTCCTCAAGTTCGACGACGACCCCTACACGGCCATCGTGGACGGCCGGCTGGTGTGGATCTGGGACGCCTACACGACCACCGACCAGTACCCGTACTCGGACCTCGTCGACCTGGCCGACGTGGCCGCATCGGCCAACCAGACCACCTCGATCGGCGGCACCATCAACTACCTGCGCAATTCGGTGAAGGTCGTGGTGGACGCATTCACGGGGAAGATGTCGTACTACGTCGCCGATCCGAACGACCCGATCATCGAGGCGTGGGACGCGGCCTTCCCGACGATGTTCACGCCGCTGGATCAGGCCCCGCCGGCGTTGCTGGAGCACTTCCGGTACCCGGAGAACCTGTTCCAGGTGCAGGCCTACCAGTACACGAACTACCACGTCACCAACCCGGATGTGTTCTACGGCAAGCAGGACTTCTGGGCCCTGCCGCAGGACCCGACGATCACGAACCCCGAGACGGGGACCAGCGGGGGAGGGGCGCTGATGCGCCCCTACTACGTGTTGATGCGCCTCCCCGGCGAGACAAACGAGTCGTTCGTCCTGATCCTGCCGTTCACGCCGCTCGACCGCCAGAACATGGTCGCGTGGCTCGCGGCCAAGTCCGACCCGGGTCCCGACTACGGCGATATCGTGAGCTTCGAGTTCCCCTCCGGCGTGAACGTCGACGGGCCGACGCAGGTCTTCTCACGCATCAACCAGGACGCGCGCTTCTCGTCCGAACGCACGCTGCTGGGTCAGGGGGGCTCGACGATCGTGTTCGGGGACTTCCTCATCATCCCGCTCCAGGACGCCCTGCTGTACGTCCAGCCCGTCTACGTGAAGTCCAACCAGGAGAACGCGATCCCCGAGCTCAAGCGGGTGGTGGTCGTCAACGGCTCAAAGATCGGCATCGGCACGTCGCTCCGCGAAGCGCTGAACGACTCGATCGGACAGGTCGTGCCCCCGCCGTCCGGAGGCGGAGGTGGCGGAGGCCAGCCGCAGGGCACCCTCGAGCAGCAGATCCAGCAGCTCCTCGATCAGGCCTCGCAACACTTCGCGGCGGCCGACACCGCGCTCCGCGCCGGCGACCTCGCGACCTACCAGAAGGAGATCGCGGCCGCGCGGGACGCGACCGCCCGGGCGCAGGATCTCATCGCGCAGCTCCTGGGCGTGGGGGGCTCGAACACCGCCTCGCCGTCTCCGTCGGCCTCCGCGTCGCCCTCGGGGTCGCCCTCGCCAAGCCCGTCCGGCTGATCTCGTCGGGCGCCGGTCTCGTCTGATCGAGCCGGTCTCGGGAACCGCCCGGCGCCCGGAGCCCGTCGAACAGTGGTCGCCGACCGGAAGGAGCACCATCATGCGACCCCTCCGTCTTGCGTTCGCGATCGCCGTCGGTCTCCTCGCGCTTCTGGTCGCCGCCCCCGCGTGGGCGTGCGGCGGCCTGGTGAACTCGAACGGCAGCGTCACGCTGGTGCGCACGACCACGATGGCCGCGTACCACCAGGGCGTCGAGCACTACGTCACATCGTTCGAGTTCGCGGGCGGCAAGGGCGAGTTCGGCTCGATCATCCCGTTGCCCGGCGTTCCCACCCGGGTGATCCGCGGCGGCGACTGGACGCTGCAGCGGCTCGTGCAGGAGACGCAGCCACAGCCGGAGTTCCTCGCGGCCGGCACAGCGGCTGTCCCTGCATCGGCGGACGCACGGGTGATCCTCAAGACCGAGATCGACGCCCTGGACATCGTCGTGCTCGAGGGGGGTGCCACCGCGGTCGGCCGGTGGGCGAGCGAGCACGGGTTCTTCCTGCCACCAGACGCCCCCGAGGTCCTGGACTTCTACGCGGACCGCAGCCCGATCTTCATGACGGTGCGGTTCGACGCGACGCGGGCCGCCGAACAGGAGCTCGCAGACGGCGACGGGACGCCGGTCCACGTTGTCATCCCGACGACGAACCCGTGGGTCCCGCTCCACATCCTGGGGCTCGGGGCCGCGGCCGATGCGCCCGTCGAGGCCGACGTCTACCTGCTGACCGACGTGCAGCCCGCGACGCTCCCGACCCCGCTGTCACCCGGAGCGGCGTCGAGGCTGCCGCAGGGCATCCGCCCGGGTCTGATCCTCGAACGCAGCGGGCCGGCATCCGCGTCGTTGCTCGCGGACCTGCGCCCCGACAAGGGCATGAGCTGGCTCCCGTCCTCGAATATGTGGCTGTCGTACCTGCGCGTGAACGCGAGGGCTGGCGATCTCGACTACGACCTCGCCGTGGACGCGAGCGGGGCCGGCCATCCTGCTCCGATCGCGGCGGGCCTTGATCCCGAGACCACCGCCGGTCCGTCGAACCCGGGCTGGTTCGGCCCCACGCTGTGGGCGGCACTCGCGCTCCTGGTCCTGCTAGGCGTGGCCGCGACGCTCGAACGGCGCCGTACCGGCCGCCCCGCGGTCTGAGGTCCCCCGGTGGTCAGGCGGATGTTCGCCGTCTCGCTCGTGGCGCTGGCCGCGGCCGCCTGCTCGCAGGCGGCCGCCGCACCCGCCGAGCGCACCGTTCACGTCCGGATCCACTACTCGGCTTTCTCCCTCGGCCATCTCGACGTGGCACCCGGCGAAACCGTCCGCTTCGTCGTCACGAACACGGATCCGATCGACCACGAGTTCATCGTCGGAGACGAAGCGGTGCAGCTCGCGCACGAGCTGGGGACCGAGGCCTACCACCCGCCGCGGCCGGGTGAGATCACGATCCGTGCGGGCAAGACCGTGGAGACCACGTACACGTTCGGAACCCGGGACCTGTTGTTCGGATGTCACCTTCCCGGTCACTACGCGTACGGGATGCGAGGGACGATCTCCGTCGAGTGAAGGGCGCTTGGCGGGGGCTCGCGCCGGTCG
Organism: Actinomycetota bacterium; assembly: GCA_046731295.1. GTDB lineage: Bacteria > Actinomycetota > UBA4738 > UBA4738 > HRBIN12 > DASSJM01. The sequence goes on along the minus strand of JBKPKU010000078.1, from coordinate 2,068 downwards.
GTATCATCAGATTGCGGGGTGGAGCAGTCCGGTAGCTCGCTGGGCTCATAACCCAGAGGTCACGGGTTCAAATCCCGTCCCCGCGACGAAGAAGGGCCGCTCGGAAGGGCGGCCCTTCTGCAATCTACCTGCGAAAAGAGCGCCTGGACGCGCTCGGGCTCCCCGTTTCGAGCTGCTCCACGTCCTCACGCTGCCCGACCTCGAATCGCCGGATCCGATCTCATTGCCGATTTGCACTACAGCCGATGCAGGACGTAGTTTCGAGGACGTCAGGTCGGAACAACTGGGAGGGGGAGGCCGACCATGAGCTGGAAGCGCATGTTCGTGCTGGCCACCGCGCTGGCCGCAGCCGTACTCGTGCTCGTTGTGCCTTCGTCCGCGCAGGAGGCGCCGATCACAGCGACGGTCCTGACGCCGCGTTCGGTGTTCCCGGACGACGTCTCCATGACGGTCACGGTCAACGGACAGACCGTCGAGGTCGCCGATGCGTCGCGGACGGTCACGGCGAAGTTCCTGGTGCAGCCGGGTGCTCAGTTCCCGTGGCACACGCACCCCGGGCCGGTGTTCGTCAACGTGAAGCGTGGGTCGTTGACGTACGTCAGCGACGAGTGCGAGAAGACCAACTACCCGAAGGGGACCGCGTTCGTCGACCTCGGGCACGACCACGTGCACACGGCGTTCAACCCCTCCGACACGAAGGAGACCGTGCTGGTTGCCACGTTCTTCGAGGCGCCGGCCGAGCCGGGCCCGCTGCTGATCCCGGCGACCGCTCCGACGGGGTGCACGATCTAGGAAGGAACGAACGGGCGAATCGAGCCGAGCGGATCGGCGAGTTCTGGAGCTACCCGCAGAGCCGCGCCTCGCCGAGCTGTTGATCGTCTGCGAGGAAGACCGGACGCTGCGGGCGGTGCTAATCGGCATGGTAGGGGAGATGAACCCGTGTCGCTAGGCGCCACGAGGGTCCGCGCCGCACGGCGACACGAGTCTTGGCTAGTCGGGTTAGCCCCGCAAATCGACACGTCGGGATGCTTCGGGAGTAGATCGGAGGTAGCCGGCAGGAATACGCCTAACGTCCCCGGCCGGCGGTGTAGCCGAAGGGCTGCTGTCCAACCAGAATCGTCGAGAAGTAGGCTTGCGTGCATGGCCGCAGTGCCCGCTCGCGCCCGGCTGCTTCTCGTCACCTGCTGGGCCCTTGTCGTTCCCGGCGCATGTTCGCCCGACCGGCAGCCGCAGCCCTCCACTGGCTTCGTCGTCATCGGCGACTTCGGCACCGGTGACGCCGCAGAGCACACCGTTTCGTCGGCTATCCGTTCATGGGTGCGGGAGCGTCCTTTCGACGCGCTCGTCACGGTCGGCGACAACGTCTACCCGGACGGGAGTCCGTCCGGGTTCGACGGCGCGTGGGAACGTCCGTATGGATGGGTCGACGACTCCGATGTCGCGGTCGTCGCCTCACTCGGGAACCACGATATCCACACGGATGACGGCAAGGCCGTCATGGGCCTGTTCGGCATGCCCGATCGTTGGTACCGGCGGCAGGTGGGGCCCGTCGACTTCTTCGTCATCGATGCAAATGATCTCAGTCAGGAGGGCCAGATGGACTGGCTGTCCTCCGCGCTAACGTCATCGACTGCTGCGTGGCAGGTGCTCGTCTTTCACCAACCGGCTTACAGCTGCGGCAAGTACGACAGCAAGCCCGGCGTTCAACGGCATCTACTTCCTGCGATCCAGGGCAAAGGCGTCGATCTCGTTCTCAACGGACACGACCACAACTACCAACGTTTTGGGCCCATCGACGGGGTGACGTACGTCGTCACCGGTGGAGGCGGCGCTTCGCTGTACCCCGTCGACGACTGTGGGGAAGGAACGCCCGATCCGGTGGCGTCAAACGATGACGACCATCACTTTCTGTACGTAACGGCCGATTCGAGCAGTATGGAAGGAACGACTGTTGACGCGGCCGGGGACGTTCTCGACACGTTCGAGCTGAGCCGGGCGACCGGATAGGCGAGCTTCGCCGCCGTCTTGGGTGGCCTCGGAAGACGTTGCGGTCGGCGCTCGTCGGGAT
>JBKPKU010000077.1:0-20638 GCA_046731295.1 Actinomycetota bacterium | reverse complement strand
GATCGGGCAGCAGATGGTGGCCACGCCGTTGCGGGTCAGGAGTTCGGCAACGAAACCGATGCGCAGGATGTTGGTATCCCGATCCTCCTTCGAGAACCCCAGGCCCTTGGACAGGTTCTGCCGAACCACGTCGCCGTCGAGAATCTCGGTCTTCATCCCCCGGGCCTGGAACTCGTGGTACAGCATCTCGGCGATCGTGGACTTGCCGGCACCCGACAGGCCGGTGAACCAGACCGTGAACCCCTTCTGCTCGGGGTGATGCGTCACAGGAAGTTCCTCCCGGCTGCGCCCTCCGGCTCCGCGATGCCGTAGAGGGACAGGATGGACGGGCCGACGTCGACGAGATTCAGACCCGTGACCTCGCCGGTCGCTTGGCCGGGGAGCCCCGCCATCGCGAACACGCCCATCCGGTCGTGGTTCGCGCCGTCGGGTCCGGTGTCGTTCTCGAAGGTATGGATACCGCGATGGCCCACCGAGCCGACCGAGCGCCACGCGAGGTCGCCGAAGTACACGATCAGGTCGGGCGCGATGCCCCGAACCTCCGGATAGACGTCTTGTGGCTTCAGCACTTTGGTGCCAAGCGGTTCGCCGTCGGGCCCGCTCGCGGCTTCGAGCTTCGCGATCAGCTCGTCCCGAACCTGCTCGTACCTGGCGGGTTCGACGATGCCTTGCGGCTCGCGGCCCTTGACGTTGAGGAACAATCGCCCGTAGTAGCCGCCGTCCCCCCATGCGATCGTGTTCGGCCAATCGATCGCCGCCTCGTTGACCGGAATGACCTTCGACGGGTAGGCCTCGACGGTCAGGTATCGCTCGCGGATCAGCCAGTCGTTGAAGCAGAAGCCGCCCATCATCGGACGGGCGCCGTGATCGCTCATCACGATCGTGATGGCGTCGTCCGGCAGGACTTCCAGGAGCGAGCCGACCTGGTCATCCAAGAAGCGGTAGTACTCCTCGAACGCCGACTCGTATTTGTTGTCCGGCTCGTGGAGCGGGTGGGTGGGATCCCAGTGCTGCCAGAACACGTGGTGGATTCGGTCGGGCGCGATCTCACAGAGCATGAAGAAGTCCCACGGCTTTTCGGTCGCCAGCTTGCGTCCGACCTGGAAGCGTCGCTCCGTCATCTTGAACACCTGCTCCAATGCGACGTCATAGCCGACTCGACGGAAGTCCGGGATGTCGAAGATGTAGTCGTTGTCCTCGCCGAGCTCGCCGACGATCTCGGTCTCGAGCTCGGCCGGGTAGGCCCATGACTTCGACGAGGGCGGCGTGAGGAAGCATCCGACACGCCAGCCCGGGAACTCTTTCGGCGGGGGGAATGAGGGGGGGACACCGACCAGGAGTGATCGCATCCCCTTCGCCCCGAGGCTGTCCCATACGGCGGGCTCCCTGACGGCGTCGGACGTCGCGATGGACAGACCTTCGTACGTCGTGTCCTTGCGGTTGCGGAAACCGTAGATGCCGAGCTGACCCGGCGTCTTCCCCGTCATCGCGCACGCCCAGGCCGGGACGGTGATCGGCGGAGTGATGCTCGCCAGATCGCCCCACATCCCCCGCTTCATGAGCTGATGGATGTTGGGCGTCTCGGCTGCGAAGTCGCGGAACATCAGTTGGGGCGGCACACAGTCCAGCCCGATGACCGCGACCCGCGGCGAATCGGTCATTTGCGCTCCCTACATGTGGTCACGGAACGGGAGCCCCTCGGGCTCCCGCGGCGCATGCTACCAGCCGACCTGTGGCAGTGGCCGACCGACCTGCGAGGATGCGCCTCCGTGAAGCTCCTGAGACGGATCCTGTCATGGCAAGCGGCGCTGTGGTCCGCATTCGGACTCATCCTCGTTGTCGCGCCCGGGTGGGTGCTCGAATCGGTGTTCGACCAGCCGCCGTTGGGTGAAGACGCGTGGCTCCGCGTCACCGGCGTGATGGCGATCGCGCTCGCCGGCTTGATGGTGCTCGTCTCCCACCGCGAAGAGCTGTGGTGGTGGTCGTGGACGTTCGTGATCCTCGAGATCACGATTTCGGTCGTGCTGCTGCTCAACGCCCTCGTCGGGGTGCCGGAGGGAGCGGCCTCATGGCCCTGGTGGTTGCTCGCAGGCGTGAACGCCGGGTTCGCGCTCGTCGAGCTCGCTGCGCTCGCCCGGATCGGAACTGAGCGGCCGCCGACCTAAACGCCGGGGTTCCGCTCAGCGCGCCTTCGTGCCCGCGGAGCGTCAATGCATGTGCCCGTGACCGCCCGCCGCCGACTCCTCCTCTTCTTCAGGCTTCTCGACGACCGCGCTCTCGGCGGTCAGGACGATCGCCGCGATCGAGGCCGCGTTCTGCAGGGCCGAGCGGGTCACCTTGGCGGGGTCGAGGATCCCTGCCTTGAACATGTCCACCCACGCGTCGCTCTTCGCGTCGTAGCCGCGCGAGTCGCCCTCGGTCCGGATGCGTTCGACGACGATGGCGCCCTCGGTTCCCGCGTTGTGCGCGATCAGGCGGGCCGGCTCGGCCAGGGACGCCCGCACGATCTTGGCCCCCGTCGCCTCGTCGCCGGTCAGGTCCACCTTGTCGACCGCCGCCTCGGCGCGGATCAGCGCCACGCCCCCGCCGGGCACGATCCCCTCCTCGATGGCCGCACGGGTCGCCGAGAGGGCGTCCTCGATGCGGTGCTTCTTCTCCTTGAGCTCCACCTCGGTGGCGGCACCGACCTTGACGACCGCGACCCCCCCGGCCAACTTGGCCAGACGCTCCTGCAGCTTCTCCCGGTCCCAGTCCGAGTCGGTCTTCTCGATCTCGGCCTTGATCTGGTTGATGCGACCCTTGACTGCCTCCTGCTCTCCGCCGCCCTCGACGATCGTCGTGTCGTCCTTGGTGACGACGACCTTCCGCGCGGTGCCGAGCAGGTCCAGCCCGACGTTCTCGAGCTTGAGCCCGACCTCCTCGCTGACGACCTCGCCGCCGGCGAGGATCGCGATGTCCTGCAGCATGGCCTTGCGCCGGTCGCCGAAACCGGGTGCCTTGACCGCGACCACGTTGAACGTTCCGCGGATCTTGTTGACGACGAGCGTGGCGAGCGCCTCGCCCTCGACGTCCTCCGCGATCACCAGGAGCGGCTTTCCGGCCTGGAGGACCTTCTCCAGCAGCGGCAGCAGTTCCTGCACGCTTCCGATCTTCTTGTTGACGACCGCGAGGTAGGGCTCCTCCAGGACGGCCTCCATGCGCTCCTGGTCGGTGACGAAGTAGGGCGAGATGTAACCCTTGTCGAACTGCATCCCCTCGACGAACTCCAGCTCCATGCCGAACGTGTTCGACTCCTCCACCGTCACGACGCCGTCCTTGCCGACCTTGTCGAGCGCCTCGGCCAGCACGTCGCCGATCGCCGGGTCTGCGGCCGAGATCGCGGCCACGTTGGAGATGTCCTCCCGCGATCCGACGTCCTTGGCCTGGTCCTTGATCGCGTCAACGGCGGCCGCGACGGCCTTCTCGATCCCACGCTTCAGAGCCATCGGGTTGGCCCCGGCCGCGACGTTGCGCATGCCCCGGTGCACCATGGCCTGCGCCAGCACGGTGGCGGTGGTCGTGCCGTCTCCGGCGACGTCGTTGGTCTTGGTCGCGACCTCCTTGGCGAGCTGGGCGCCCATGTTCTCCCACGGGTCCTCGAGCTCGACCTCCTTGGCGATCGTGACCCCGTCGTTGGTGATCGTCGGGGCGCCCCACTTCTTGTCCAGGACCACGTTGTGGCCCTTGGGACCGAGCGTGAGGGCCACGGTGTCGGCCAGCTTGTTCACACCGGCCTCCAACGAGCGACGCGCGTCCTCGCTGAACTTCAACAGCTTGCTAGCCATGGATCGTCCCCTTTCAAAGAAGCATTCGGGGGCCGTCGCGTGCGCGCGAGGCCCCCGATCGATGATCCAGTGGATCCCGTTACTTGCTTACGACGGCAAGGACGTCCCGAGCCGAGAGGATCAGGTACTCCTCGCCCTCGACCTTGACCTCGGTCCCTCCGTACTTCGAGTAAATGACGGTGTCTCCGACGGCGACGTCAAGCGGCACCCGCTGCCCCTCCTCGAACCGCCCGGGGCCGACCGCCACCACCGAGCCCTCCTGAGGCTTCTCCTTGGCGGTGTCGGGGATCACGATGCCCGAGACCGTCTGTTCTTCCTCCTCACCGGGCTTCACGACGATCCGGTCCTCCAGCGGCTTCAGGTTGAAGTCCTTCTTGGCCATACGTTCCCCTCCTCGTGTGTTAGCACTCGGCTACGGTGAGTGCTAACAGCATATCGGGACGAGTGCCAGGGGTCAATCGGGATACAGGGCCGGTCGCCGGCGGCCTTCGGCTCAGCCGGAGAGCTCTCTCGACGCCTCTAGGTACCGAGGGTCACGACGAGCTGAGGGGCCGATCCAGCGACGCCCTCCTTGGTGGAGGAGTCGGCCCCATTGCTCGACGTGGAGGCGATCCGGATGCTGTAGGTGCCGTCGCCGGTCACGAGCGAGCTCAGATCCACCTCACGACGACAGATGGCAACTGGTCCCGCTCGCGATGCACTGGTCGATGTATGTCTGGAGCGTCGCCGGGGCCCACCCGTTGCTGAACCCGGCGTAGATCCCGTAGATGGACCCGTTCGAAAGCGACATCTTCGAGGTCCGGGCGTCGGGCACCGTGTACTGGATGTGGATCTCTAGCTTCGGAAAGGTCTTCGTCCCCGAAGGACATACACCGCCGGATGGCCACGTCAGCTTGTTGCCGTCCCAGCACTGCCCGAATCGCACGATCAGGGTCAACGCGGTCTCACCCTCACCGTTATTCGCGTTCGGACAATTCGGAGGTGTCGCGTAGTGCGTGCTCGCGCTCGTGTCCCCGCACTGCCAGAACAGCTGGCTCGACCAGTTCCGCTGCTTCGAGCGCGCCCTTGGGTTGCCCCAGACGTAGTCGAACCCGAACGGGAAGGCGACGGGCGTCACCGATGTGCCGTTGCGAAGGTAGATGTGCGACTTGTGCGGCTTGACCCGGGCGCCGTGGCGAAGCAGGACCGGCGTCCAGTACAGGCCCTTGTCACCCGATGCCTTGCACGGGCGCCACGTCTCGACGAGGCGATGGTTGATCCGCGTCCGAGCCTTGCGATAGCAGAGGTAGAAGATCTCGCCATCGTTGCGACCGCCCGCCGATGCGGGCGGTGCGACCGTCGCGATCGCAAGGAGGCTCAACGCCAGTGCTGCCGCGAGACGCCGTCCCGTCAACGCTCCAGTTGTCCCGCGCGCTCCGTTTCGCCCCATCTCGGTCCCCCCGGCATCGTCGCTGACCCTCGCTTCCCGCGGTCCAAGCCCTCGATACTCTGGAAGGAGGCCCGATTCGGCTATCGAACCGACGCCGATCGTAGTCCCTCTTCCAGCGGGGCGACTTTGTGGGACCCGGCCGATGCCGCCTCCCGTGCATCGCGCTCGTCGGCTTTCGCATCGAGATGAGGGCCCCGATCTGGCCTGCGCCCTGTCGAGCGACGACGAAGGTCGCGTCCCCGCCCGACCGGCACTAGGGCGACGTTCGCTCGTCTCTGAGAGACCCGCCGCTGCGAACGATCCGCCCGAGCCAGGAACCAGCCATGAGCGAGGTGAGGACCGCGAGCATCACGAGGGACGAGTAGAACGTCTCGGAGATGATCCGAGCATCGAGGGCGACGGACGCAAGCACGATGCCGGGGCCTCCACGCGCGTTCAGGGCAACGGCGAGGTTCCTCGATGACGTTGCGCCCTCACCACCGAGGCGCGCGCCCGCGTATACGGAGACAGACTTCACCAGGCACGCGAATGCGAGGAACGGCACGAAGAACCAGATACTGAACTCCTGCAGGAGATCCAGCCGCATACCGACGATCGCGAAATATATCGGGATGAAGAACGCGAACGAGAACGCGTTGAGACTCTCCCTCGCGCCCGTCGCGCCCTCGCCCGACGGCGTTGACACGACGATTCCCGCGACGAATGCCCCGAAGATCGGCACGACCCCGAGGTAGATCGCGAGGAACGACATACCAAAGAGGAACACCAGCTGGAACCCGATCGGGTTCCCCCGCGTCACGGGGTTGTACCCACGCAGTAAGCGGCCGTAGAACCACGGGCCGATGGTGATAAACCCTGCGAGGAAGGTTAACTCGGCGACGACGTGATACACGACGCTCCCGGCACTGCCCGGCTGGATCCCCAGCGTCAGTGGCAGTCCCCACAGGTCCCCGGGGCCCTGCGCCACGAGACCGAGGGCGATCGCGAGGAGCACGTACAGCACGACGTCCTCGAGGACGGCAACCCCGAGCACGATCCGAGCAAAGGACGTGTTCATTATCCCGAGATCGAGCATGATGCGTGAGATCACGGGGATGCTCGTGATGGCGATCGCGATGCCGAACACGATCACGAATGCAGCGTCTGTCGACGCGGATCCGCGGAGCGTGTGGAAGTGCAGCGTCCCTACGGCCACGATACCGGCGGCGAAGGGCACGGCCACCCCGACCAGACTGATCCACGCAACCGCCTGCCGGTCGGAGCGGTGGAACAACCGGCGGATCTCCGCCCCTGCGCTGAACATGAGGAGCAACAGCCCCAGCTGGTACACCGCGTCGAGGATCGTGGGGACGGCGGTCGACGACGGAAAGACCGCCGCCTGGAGCCCGGGCGCGACCGCACCAAAGACGGTCGGGCCGAGCAACAGGCCGCCCAGGATCTCGCCTATGACGCGGGGTTGGTTGAGCCGGCTCATCGCATAGCCGAACCCGTGGGCCGCGGCCAAGAGCAGGCCGAGCGCCAAGAGAAGATGCGCGAGCTCGGGAACCGTAAGCGTCGTCATCGCGGAGCTGGATGCTATCGGCGCTTCTGGGGAGCTGCCTCGAGGTACCCAAGAGAGTTGGAACGGAATCTCCTGGTAACACATCGCGAGTCCCGCTGCTCTCGAGGCCGGGCTTGGTCACTCGGTCCTCGACCGAACGCCCATGCGAGCGTCGACCCGATCGGGTCGAGGTCCGAGGGTGGATCCCATGGCTCGAGCAGCGCTTCCGATGACCGAACCACGAATGGCCGGCTTCCGGTTGTAGACGAGCGCCGAGCCGGAGCTCCGGGGTCCGGGAAGCTTCGGTCATTCACACTCACGAGTCAGAAGGTCTCCCCCGCTAGCACGCCCGGAGGGAGTCGAACCCCCGACCTTCTGATCCAAGCTATCCGCGCTCAGCGGCGTGCTGACAGGGGAATGTAGGGAAGCTGAACGGGCGGGCGGGTGTTAGGTGCTATCCCCTCGGTCAGCACCCGCGCAGTACGCCCCACGTCCCCCAAACAGAGTCCCCTTTGGGGGAAGGGGAGGTCGCTGGTCGCGGCCCTTGCGGATAGAGGGCCGCGTGTTTTCAGGACGGCCTGTCCGTGTCGATGACGTCAGCCTCCAGGATCGCGCACGACTGCCGCGGCACCATGCAGGTGTCGATGTAGGCTTGCTCAACGGGCACGTACCAGCGATCCCTCAACTTCGCGAACACACCGCAGATCGGCCCCGAACTCCACCGCATGTGCGAACTGCCCGCGTCCGAGATCGAGTACTGGATGTGGTACTGGACCTGCACCGTGGCGGTCGATCCGGTCGGGCAAGCCCCCATACGCGGATAGGTCCATCGCGTGCCGACGAAGCACTGCGATGCTCGGATGATGAGCGTCAGCGCCGTGTACGGGGAGCCGTTTCCCGCGCCGGGGCAGTTCGGCGGCTTGGCGTAGTGCGTGCTCGCGATGGTTCGGATCGAGATACCCAGCCTGCACCGTGGCGGAAAGCGCAACCAGCATGACCGCGGCGATCGCGACGGTCGCGACCACCTTCAGCATCTTCGCCTCCCGACGACGTCCGGTGTGGCGAGGTAGGGTCGAGCCCACGGCGCTCAGCGGGTGCGTTGCAGCCCGTTGCGCTCGTTCTCATATCGGAAACCCCTTCTGCCCCGGCGTCAATGTCCCCACCGTCCGTAGCGATCCGGCCCAAACGGTGTGCTGACTGGGGTTTTGCTTAACCTCGGGGAGCGGAGTCCATCCCGTTATCTGCTCTATCACCGGAAACGCGGCAAGGGTTTCCCGGCGTGGAAGGCGACGGGGGAAAACTTTGGATGTTCAATTGGGAGCGCAGCGCGAAAGGGGGGATGATCGCGTGCCCCAGATGCGGCCAGATTTCAGCGATCTGGGCCGACGATTAGCTGTGGCAGCTCCCGGAGCCCGAGTCGCGGACCGTCCCATTGATGTCGACGAAGGACCACGAGTAGGCGGTCGTGTTGAGGGTGAGCCTCTGGATCCCGTACTCCCTGACCCCGACCACCGCCGCCGGATCCAGCTTCCCGAGCGACCGACCGCCCGTGCCCACGATGAACCGGACGAGCCCGCTCTCCGGAGCCCACCGTTCATACACGTGCCGGCTCGCGGTGAGCGCCACATCCACGCCCGCGGCCTCCGCCTTCCTGCGAGGCCACTTCAGGTTCGCCGCGTGGTAGATCACCATGTCGCACAGGTGGGGGTCGGCGGCCAGATCGGCCACCATCCAACTCTTCTGGGCCGTGCAATCGATCTTGCTGCAGTTGGTGTTCACCGCCACGACGTGCCAGTCACCCAGGTCGAAGCTGTAGTACCCCTTCGACGGGTCGCCGGCCGCCGCACCGAAGTACGTGTAATAGCCCGCCGCCCCAGGGGTCTGGTATTCGTGGTTACCCGGGATCGGAAAGGTCGTGGACTTGAAGGCCCCCCAGCTCGCGTCGTAGTACGTCTGGAAGTTCGCCAACTCACCGTTCTCGTACTGGGTGTCCCCCAGGGCGAAGACCGCCGTCGGGTTGAACGCCGTCACCAGGTCGGCCGTCTGCTGCTGGGGCAGGCCGAAGGACGGGCGGGCTATGTCACCAGCCGCCGCCACCGTCACCGTTGCGGCTCCGGCGCTTGGGCTGAGCGGCATCGTCACCGCCACCAAAGCCAGGATGATCAGGATCCTACGCAGCACGACCTCCCAGAGAGCGCGCTAGTATCAATGGGAAGACGAAGCCGAGTCAACCCCCACTTGGGGTACGTCGGTCTGAGAACTTCGTAAGAGTCAGACGTCAAACACGGTTGCCTCCCAACGAGAGCTGGCTCCCACCGAGACCCGGCCTCGAAGGAACCTCAGGCCTGTCGGCGCTCAGGGGAATGAGACAGGTGCCCAGGCCTTGCGAAGAAGGCCGTGTGAGCTTGAGGATGCTCGAGCGGACGGGCCACCAGGGCACGGCCCCCGAGGAGCTCGTGTTCGAGAAGATGGGCGTGATCGACACTGATACACGCAGGCGTCGGGCCCAAGCGGCTCCACCGGTCCGGCGCCGTTGGGTGTGGCCCCTGCTCCTGGCCGTCGCGCCGTGGCTGTGGTTCGCAGTGCGGCGTTTCGGTCCCGAATTCGACCTGGCCGCCATCTTCTTTCCTGCCGCCGCTGTCGCCGCCGCTCTGGTGTGCGCGCTCACCGAGGTCCTCCGCCGGCGTCTTCGATACGCAGTGCCCGTTGCCTCGTTTCTCGTGTGCGCCGTGGTGGCGATCTGGTTTCCTCGGACACCGCAGGCCACCGCGGCTCCAGTCGACCCCTTCGTGCTCGTCTCAGCGAACGTGTTCATCGATAACCCCACACCTTCGGCCGCCGCTCGATCGCTCGCCGACCGGCAGGCAGATGTGCTGGTTGTCGTCGAGGCAACGCAGGAGCTGCGTGACGCATTGACCGCTTCACTCGCGGGCTACGCGCACTTCACTCGCGGCGAAGCTCGTGAGAAAGATCTGGGGGAACTCGACATCTACTCGCGGTGGCCGCTTGAGCCGCTCGAACGTTTCCAGGACCTCCCCAAGTCGGCGGCCTTCGCGGTGACCGTCGACCGTCCGGGGGCTCCATTCGGCTTGGTGGCCGTCCACCTGCCGAACCCGCTCCACGAGATCTCGTTTCCCGATCACCTCGCGATGACACAACGCCTGCTCGCGGATGTACATGCCTTGGGCGGGCCCGTGGTCTTGGCGGGTGACTTCAACACCAGTGATCGAACGCACGCGTATAGCGCGTTGACGACGTCGACACGGGACGCGATGCGCACAACCTGGGCGGTCACGACCTACGGGAACGGCTTCTTCCGCCTGCTCGCGCTGCGCATCGATTACGTCCTCGAACCACCGACCTGGTGCTCCGCCGGGGCGACGACGTTCGAGATCCCTGGGTCAGATCATCGCGCACTCTCAGTGAGTCTGGGCACCTGTCCCCGCTAGACGCGGAAGACGATTCGGTCGCGCTCGTCTCCGGCCTCCGCCTGGTGGATATCGAGGGACTTCGAGCGACGGTGGCCGGCCGAAGTGGGAGGCCGCCGAGGCCCTCGCCCGCGGCATCGTCGCGAAGCTCCTGCACGACCTCATCGTCCGGCTGGAGGAGCTCTCGGTCCGGGAGACGATGCGACGTACGCCAGAGCTTTGGACTGAGCCGTTCGGCATCGAGCAACGCTCCGAGTGAACTTCCGGATCGGGACCCGCCGCTGCGACTCGCGTGTGGGCTAGGGAGACTACGCCGATCGCATGACTAGGCCGAGAGCGCATCGAGGAAGGGGCCGACGATGGGAACCGAGGCGACCCGCTGAATAGCACGGAGGGGCCGTCCGCCTTAAGCCCTCGATCCGCCGAGGGTGGGTTCATGCGCTACGGCAATCGGCGGTAGGGAAGTTACGGCGGGTGACGGTCGGCTCGGGGACGGGAAACGGCAATCGTGTTCGGATGGAGGTTGAATCCGAGGGGGTGGTCCCGGAGGCTACCCTTCGTCCGCTCGAGCATGTTCGGCGGAGGAAAGCGAGTCCATGGGGGGGCGCGGCTGGCTTCGCAGGCCCCGCCTCGTCACCGTCCCCAATCGCCTCTTCCGCGGGATGGCGGGCGCTGAAGCGATTCTTCGATATCGCGCTCGCTCTCCCACTCATCATCTTGACACTTCCGCTCTTCTTGATCATCGCCCTGGCGATCGAGATGGAATCCCCCGGATCCGTGTTCTTCGCCCATCGCCGCCTCGGCCAGCGCGGCACCGAATTCGGGTTGATCAAGTTCCGGACGATGGTTCCGGATGCGGAGGCCAGGCTCCAGACGCACCTCCAGGCCTACCCGGATCAGATGGCTGAGTGGAACGCGAGGTACAAACTCCGGAACGACCCTCGCGTGACACGGGTCGGCCGTGTCCTGAGGAAGACCAGCCTGGACGAGCTGCCACAGTTGTTCAACGTTCTCGCCGGGACCGTGAGCCTGGTGGGACCGAGAGCCGTCGTCCGTGAAGAGGCAGAGCGGTTCGGAGCCTATGCGCCGACGATCCTCAGCATCAAGCCGGGGATGACGGGCCTCTGGGCGGTCAGTGGCAGGAGCGAGGTCTCGCATCGCGACCGAGCCCTCCTCGAATACCGGTACGTCATGGAATGGAGCTTCCTCCTGGACCTCCGGATCTTGCTGCAAACGATCCCGGCGGTTCTGCGCGGGCACGGGGCCTACTGATCCGGCGCTCCTCCCGTGGGGCTAGCTATTCGGTCGCGCTCATCGGATACCGCGTTCGCCCCCGTTCGAAGAACCGTTCAGCATCGAGGAGAGGGCTGCGTCGTATGCCTCAGCGGCCTTACTCAGCGTGTACTTCTCGAGGAAGATCTGGCGGGCGGCTGCACTCATCGCTGAGCGCTTGACGGGATCGGCCATGAGATCCCGGATCACCGCAGCGATCTCCTCCCCCACCGGATCGACCAGGACGCCGCAACCGGTCTCCTTGACCATCTGGCCGATCTCGCCATCGGGATCGAGGATGCCAACGATCGGAGTCCCGCTCGCGATGACCCCGTAGGCCTTGCTCGGGACGCTGATCCCCGTGTGCCCGCTCTCGAGACACACGACGGCGACGTCCGCGGCGGAGAGCATCTCCGCCAGACGCTCCATCGGCTGGTAGGGCAGGAACTGGACGTTCTCGAGACCGAGATCGGCGGCGAGCGCCTCGAGCTTCGGCTTCTTGTCGCCGTCCCCGACGAACTGGAAGAGCGCCCGCGTGTCGCTCAGCAGCAGCGCAGCATCGATCAACGGTTCGAGGTTGTGCTTCTGCCCGAGCCGCCCCGCATATTGAACGACGAAGCGGCCATCCAAACGATGCTCCTGCCGGAACGCGTTCGCGGCGGCGGGCACATGGTGAACGCGTCGCTCGTCCGACCAGTTGGGGATCATGACGATCCGGTCGTGTAGGTGTGGGGACATCTTGCGCTGCACCAGGTCCTGCATATCCCGACCGATGACCACCGTGACCGCCGCACCGGCAAGGATCATCCGCGTCATCCGTTCCCAAGCCTTCGCGATCCACGAATCGGGCGACAGGACGCCCAGGCTGATCGCGAAATCGGGAAACACGTCGTAGACGATGAGGAGGTAGGGCCGCCGATAGAGGCGCGAGTAGAGCCAGCCCAGTGCGCCGATGAATGGTGGGTTGGTCGTGATCACCATGCAGGGGTAGTCGGCCCGCCTTCGCACGAGCGCCCAGCTAACGGAGAGCACGAACGTGACGGCGGAAACCGTTCTCGACAGCAGGTTCCCTTTTTGCCTTCCGATGGTCGGAACCCGCAGGATCCGCACTCCTTCGTGGACCATCTCCTTTGGAACGGACCGCTCCTCGTCGCCGTCCGTCCCCCAGGTCGGCTTCGCCGCATACACCGTGATCTGCCAACCGAGCTCGGCGAGCCTCGTGGCGAGTTCCGTCATGTGCATACCCGTGGAGATCATCTCCGGGTAGAAGTGCTCGCAGAGGAGGACCAGCTTCTTGGAGGAGTCCGGGCGCCCATCCGATCGAGGCCCGCTCGACGTCAGCTTGACGGGCTCACGCAACTCACCCTCCTTCTGCTTTATCGACCGTCGCAGATCCAACCGTCTTCGGGCGGTCCCGAAGCCTTCCGTGTCGGCGCCCATCTAGCGCCGGAGGCCGGCCCTGCGAATTCTGTCGGGGGCGCCACGCCGACCGCATGCGCGGTTCGGCGTAGGAGACCTAACGAATGCGGCCGAGCGCTTCCGGGTCCACCGTCGGGATACGCCGTTTCCTACTGCGAATGGGTGATGAGTGCTCGATGAGGCCTGAGCAACGATACGAGCCATGACTGCCCGAGAACCCATACCGAAGGTCGTCTACGTCCTGGGGCCTGGGCGAAGCGGTACCGGTGTCCTCGGGCGGATGTTGAGCACGATCGAGGGGACGGTCTTCGCCGGAGAGCTCCGGAGGTTGTGGAGTCGGGGTCTTCGGCCGGGCCGAACGTGCGCGTGCGGGCGGCCTCATGCGGAGTGCGAGGTCTGGTCCAAGCTGCTGGTCCCCGGCGCGACCTTCGCGCAACCGAGCCTCGCCGAGATCGGAAGGATCCAGAAACAGGTCGCTCCCGAGCATCTGGGGTGGCGGTCTGCGTTACGGCTCCGGCGCCTCTCGACTCCCCCTCCCTCCACCACGGCGGCCGGCCGGTACCTCGCGGCGTACACCGGACTGCACAAGGCATTCGCTCAAGTGACCGGTGCCGTAGTCGTGATCGACAGCTCCAAGTCGGCAGCCGACGCAGCGTTGCTCGCCGTCCGCTCCGACGTCACGACCTACGTCGTGCAGATCCTCCGAGATCCGCGCGGGGTTGCGTTTTCCCTGCAGAATCATTCCGCCAAGCACACCGGCCTGGGTCCGCACTTGTTGGCCATAAGGGCGTCTGTGCGGTGGGTGGCGAAGCACTTGACCAACGAGGCGATACGGCGGAGATACGGCGCGAACCGATCGATCTTGCTACGGTACGAGCAACTCATCGAGGACCCGCGCGGTACCGTCGAAGCCGTGGCGAAGCTCGTCGGACAGCCCTCCCCCGTTGTCGAGTTGGCTCGGGGTGTTCCGATCCCGGTCCCGGAGGTTCACGGACCTGATGGCAGCAAGCGGCGGAGGTTCGTCAGCAACGAAGTCGTCCTCCAGCTTGACACCCGCTGGCAGCAGGAGCTCAATCCGGTGGATCGCTTCCTCGTGACGCTCTTGACCTATCCGCTCCTTCGACGCTACGGCTATCCGATCCGAACGCCACGTCGGCGGGACGCGTCGGAGCGACGGACGGCGCTGCCGGAACGTTGAGGGACAGGTCGTGGGAGGCGGTTCGGGCGGACGTCACCGCCATAGCATGGACGTGCGCGGAAAGAAGGCCGGCGCACCCGTGACCGTCCGTCCCACGTCGCGGTTGCCGAACTTCCTGGTGATCGGGGCGATGAAGGCGGGAACGACGAGCCTCTGGCACTACCTGCGCACTCATCCGCAGGTGTTCATGCCGGATGTCAAAGAGGTCATGTTCTTCGATCCTCGGCACAATTGGGGCCGCGGCGTCGCCTGGTACGAAAGCCAGTTCCAGGGAGCCACGGACGGCCAGACCGCCCTGGGGGAAGCCTCCACGAGCTACACAAAGTTCCCCGTGGTTCCTGACGTCCCGGCTCGGATCGCGTCGATCCTGCCCGACGTGCGGCTCCTCTATGTGCTGCGGCACCCCATCGAGCGGATGCAGTCGCACTACCTCTACGCACTGTCCAGAGGGAAGGAGCGGCGCCCGATCGAGCGGGCGTTCGCTGAGGACCCCAGCTACTTGGATATCAGCCGGTACGGCCTCCAGCTGGAACAGTACGCTTCGTACTTCTCCCCCCAGCAGTTCCTGTTCATCGATTCGAGGGATCTTTCGGACAAGCGCGTCGAGACCCTTCGAACGATCTTCGGGTTCCTGGGAGTCGACGACGGGTGGATCCCTCCCATCGTCGATCGCGAGTTCTTCCGCTCCTCGGAGCGTCGGATGAAGCCCGCCATGGCACAGCGCCTTCGACGGATCCCCGGGCTGGCTGCGATCACCCAACACGCCCCTCGATCCGTCAGGACCCTGGCTCGAAGGCTCCCCGCCGAGCCGGTGGACGTGGACCGAGCGCGACTATCCGACGATGTCCGGCAACAGCTCGAGGCGTCCCTGCGCGAGGACGTCGCGCGCCTACGACCGTACATGCCCGACGGGTTCGACGGCTGGGGGATCGCCTGACCGACGCACCCCCGCCCTAGTCCGGGTAGCCGATCCGGGTCGGGAGATCCGCGGTCACCTCGACGAACACGTCTCGGACCGCAGGGGTGAAATGGTTGCGCCAATCGCCGGCGATCCCCTTGCGCAGCTTGGAACCGGGATCCTCCTGACCCGGTTCGCGCCCCGAGAGCGTCTTGAAGCTGTAGCGGGCCAGCAGCGCCTTGCGCTCGCCGGGCTCCAGTCGCACGTCGCAATGGTCAAGCAGCCGTTGCCACCAGCGGTCTGAGTCCGAACCGATCAGGTCCTCATACCGAAGCAACAGGAGACCTTCCCGGTCGACGTCCCCCCAGCTTCGCAAGGCGTCGAACAGGCCGTAGTCGTGGAGACGTCGGATGGTGAAGATCAGCCCCTCTTCCTCGCTCACGGTGGCGAGGTGGTCACGGGTCCGTTGAAGGCTCGGGTTGCTCCGCGTCGGATGCGACTTGGACGAGGAGAAGTACCAGCTCACGACGATGTCGCGTGGGTCGCGCGCGACGAAGAACCCGCGCCAGGGGTCGGGCTTCGGGATCGCCGAGAAGCCCTCGAGATCGATGTAGAGGGGCGACACGATCGTGTTGCGAGGGAAAGGCGTCTCGAACCGCAAGCCTCGGTAGCCGCGGTTCTTGTGGGCCTCGGGCAGACGAGGCGCGTAGGCGTATGTGCGGAGCCCCGTCCGCCGGTAGACATCCGGGTCCGCGAGGATCTTCCGGATCCACTGGCTCCCGGTCTTGTGGAGGCAGCAGTGATAGACGTTCCGCAGCTCCGTGTGGCGCGAGACCCGAGCTAGGCGCACGCGGTTCTCGGCGAACATCGCCTTCACGCGCGGAGGGACGAGGTTCCGCAACCCCTGGTTCCGCAGGAGACGTTGTGAGACGGACATGATGTGACCTCCGAGCTCTAGGCGTACCCGAACTCGGCCAGTTCGTCACCGGCGAGGTCGTCGAACATGTCGCGCTGCCTGGGATCGATCGCTTCTCGCCACGGTGGGATCCTCATCCGATTGCGGTTCGCGTCGACGATCCTCACGGTGCGGAGATGCTTCGCGAAACGACCTCGGGCGTCGTCGAGCCCCGCGAATTCGATGCACCGATAGGCTTCCTTCACGGGGTCGTCGACGAGGTCCTCATATCGAACCAGCAGGAAGTCCTCCGCGGGCAGCATCCGGCTCTTCTCCGAGATATTCGAGACGAGGATCTTCCAGTAGACGGCGGCCAGGGCGAGGAACGAGTCCTCGTAGCTGGCGAGCTTATCGAGGAGCTCCGGACCGGGCATGCCGAGCCTCCATCGGTGGACGCCCTCCCAGCCGTTCCACCAGTCGACGGTGGTGTAGGAATGCGCGACCGCTCTTCCGTCTCGCACGATGTGGATGAACTTCGCGTCCGGGAAGATCGCCCTTATGAACGCGATCCTGGACCAGCCCGAGTACTCGGCGATGAACCTCGGTTTCCGCTGGTATGCAAGGATCTCGGCGACCGTCTCCCGGAAGAGCCCCTTCGCGTACGGCGTCACGTCTTCGGCGACCAGGTCGCGGAAGGGTTCCGCGAATCCCGGGAAGCATCGGGCCCACAGCGGATATGCCTCCGTGTGCTTCGGGACGCCCCGCGCGAACTTCACACGTGAGTCGAACGGAGGGATGTCGACGATCCTCGACAGCGCCGACACCGCGCGGACGCGCGGCAGGCGCTCGTTGTACTGAGACGGCCACCCGAAGGCCGGGTGATAGGCGATCAGATCCATCAGAGGTGTCAGCCCGCTCCGCCCGGTCCCCACGACGAAGACCGGGCGGTCGATCAACGGTCCGTCCACGGCCGCGTTCACCGCAGGCGCGCCACGCGTCGGGCCCGCGACCACAGCCATCGACGCTGGGTCGCGGACAGCCCCGTGAAGAACCCTGCGGCGCTCAGCGCAACGGTCGAAACGCCGGCTGCCAGGATCAGTCCCACCCATGTGCGGATGTGGATGGACTCGCCGCCGACGGCCGTCGCCGCGAACAGCGCGCCGGTCGCGAGCGCTCCCCTGGCGAACCCCTTCACTTGCGAGAAGGCGGAGATCGGCAGGAAGCGCCCGACCATCACGGGGTAGGCCAGACTCTGCGGGATCCGTCCGGCCATGAACCCGATGGTCACGCCGGCGATGCCCATGTCGAACCGGGACACGAGCACCCACGCGAACGCGACGGACAACCCGGCGGACACGAGTCCGAGCAGCACCTTCCAGCGCAGGTTCAACGTGAGGTCGATGATGTTCGAGTCGACCCGGATGAGGGTGAGCTGCACCACCATCAACACGATGAGGAGCGTCGCTACCAGACCGGGGTAGTACCGCAGCCCCACCCAGATCCCGAGGAACGACTTCCCCAGCAGCAAGACGCCGGCCCCGGCGACGGTGGCCATCAGCCATGCGGTCGCCATCGTCTCGTTCCGCACACGGGCCGCCCGCAGGGTCTCCCCCGCGCCGATGAGTCCGCCCAAGCCCGGCGCCATCCCGAAGATGAGGCTCGTGATGCCTGCCATGATCGTGATGGGGATGAATCGCGTCAGCGAGTAGATGGTCACCTGCGACGCGGACCCGGCGATGCCGAGCACGATGATGTCGCCGCCCATCGTGATCTTCATCACGAAGTTCCACAGGAGGAACCACCAGCTCAGCCCCAAGAAGCGGCGCACCGCCGCCAGGTCCGGCCTCGCGTATCCGAACCACGGCACGTAGATGCGGGTGAGCCAGTAATAGACCCCTCCGATGATGGCCGTCCCGGCGACCGTCGCCACCGAGACCCAGGCGAGGCCCCCTCCGATGACGGCGGCCAGGATGATCAAACCGCCTCCGACGAACTCGAGGGACGCGGTGAGGCCCATGCGCTTGTAGCCCAGGTTCTCGCCCGCCATGACCGCCCATGGGATGTTCGTCAGGCCGGCCACGATGATGTCGGCGATCAGGATCGCCGCCGCCAACCGGATCATCGAGTAGTCCCCGGGAGGCACGTGGAGCCAGATCGGGGAGAACCAGGAGACGACCAGGCCGATCGGCACGAGGATGGGCAGGAAGATCAACCAGACGGCGAGGGCGCTGCCGACGGCCCGTCGCTTGCCCTGGAGATCGGTGGAGGACTGACGGTTCGCCACGAACCACTTCAGCGCCTCGGCGGGCCTTCCTCCCGCGGGGTTCGTGTGGCCGATCAAGCGCTGCAGGACCTGCCAGTTCCCGAACCCCACGTCTCCCAGGTAGCGCAGGAGGATGGGGTTTACCACGAGCCCCGCGATCGCCCGTGCGCCGTAGTCCAGTGCCTGCGCGATCGAGTTGAGCGACGCCTTCTTCGTCAGGCTCCCGTCGGAGAAGACCCGGGCCTTAGCGCGCGCCACGAAGCTGCGCCGGTCGACGACGCCGATCCCGGGATCCTTCGGCATGGCGCTTACAGCGCCTCCCAGATCGCTGCCTTGACCTCGGCGAGCACGTCGTCCTTGGGCCGGCCGGCATCGATCACGATGGCGGGGGTCGCGCTCCAATCCAGCCGCCACACCTCGGCCGCCCGTCGATGAACGAAGTCCGCTCCCTCCGAACCGTGCCTGCGCTGCACGGCGACGTCCGGATGTACGCGAAGCACGATGAGGACGTCCGGGGACGCGATCCTCTCGTAGTAGCGCCCCTCCAGTCGGGCGAGCAGCTCCACCGTTTTGCTTCGATCTCGCAGACGAGGCACCCAGAACGTGGCCGGCCCGTCCATGAGCGTGACCTGCGGGACCGGGAACCGATCGGCTACGACGATCCCGCCCTCGGAGGCGAACCGTCGCGCCCGGACGTAGCTGAGGTAGCGATCGCGCGACGTCATGACCTTGCGAACCAGCCTCACGAGGGCCCGCACGCGGATGCGATCGCCGTCCGGAAGCGGCGTGGGCTCGTGCGCGGAGGCGGATCGTCTCCCCACCCCCCGGATACCCCCTCTCCAAGCGCCGTGAACGACGGAGGACATCGTCGACCGGGGAGGTTTGCCGAGGTGGATCTTGACGACGTCCAGGTCGTTGGAGAGCCAGCGGTACACCTCGTCGACGGCCGTGGACTTCCCCGCTCCGTCCCCACCCACGACGGCGATCAAGGCGCCGCCGTTGTCGAGCCGGCTGCGCGTTCGGCGGCGATGCAGCACGTGCCGCCGGAACGCCACTCGCACGCGCCGCCACACCCTCACGAACGGATCGAGGCCGGGGGGACGCCCTGCCTGAGCGGCCAGCGATCGCTCGAGGGCGTAGGCCGTCCGGACCCGGAACGGGCCCGAGGTCCCCGGCTCGAGGGACCGCCGGCAACGCTCCCACAGGTTGGGACCGACGAAGGGAAGATGCTCTCGAACGACCCGGCGCGCCTGCTCCGCGTCGGCACGACCGCCGAGGTAGGCAAGCTCCCGAGCCTCGCCCGCGGAAAGCGATCCCTTGAGAGTGAGGATGGCGTCCCACGTCGAGTGCTTCAGGACCATCCGCAGGACGAAGACCACGAGCTCGAACTCGGGGGCCGGAACGCGGAACAGGGAGCCCTGCCGGGCCGACGCGAGATACGCCTCCTCGAGCGGTAGCCGGTAGTTCTTGGTCGTGTCATCGCCAACAACGAGGCGGTAGTGGACGTGCAGATGGACCACCTTGCCGGACGCCTCGTCGAGACCGTACGAGTGGAATAGGCCCGGCAACTGCTTCTTGGACGGCGGTCTCCCGTCCTTGAAGCCCAGGCTCCGGATGATCTCCTCGAACCGGTGGGCGTGCCGGCGGCTGACGAGCAGGTCGAGGTCGCTCTCGGCGCGTGCGGACCGATCCAACGCCTCGTTGCTCTTCCAGTGGCAGTAGTCCACGCCCTTTGTGGAGAGCGTCTCGCACAGACGACGTACCAGTTCCAGGCCGGGATCGGATCCACCATCGATGGGTTGAGCGCGTCGGGGCACGACGACGACTTCCTGGGGCATCGGGACGACTCCGGTGATGGCGGGGGGGACCGAACCACGACGATACGGAAGGCCCGGCTGGTGCGGCACGCGTGTCAGGGCGTATCTCTCCTACGTCGTTCGCATGACCGGGCGCGCACGGCCTTCGCCCTCGGCTGGGTCCTCGATCGGAGGCTGCCGGTGGATCCAGATCCGCTTGTCGGGCAGGGCCTCTCCATCGCGGTAGACATCCAGTCCGAAGATGTCCAGGATCTTCATGACCCGACCTTCCTCGCGACGATCGACCTTCTTCCGCCACTTCTCCACGAGGTAGGAGCGCTTGTCGGCACTCCCTTCGCTCAGCAGCCGACGGGTCTCCTCGGTCGATTTGAACCGCACATTGACGGAGGGAACGCCGAGCCGTCGTCGCATCCGCTCCGGGTCCGACAAGGCCAGCTTGTCGGTGAGCTCGCGGATCACCGGATCGGGATCCACGACGAGCTGCTCATAGGAGACGACGGCCCAATCCGGCGTGGCCTCTTGGAGCGCAACCGTGTTCTGCAGACACCACGACAGGACGCCGCGGTCCAGATCGGTCCCCTTCGTGAGGATGCGCTGGGCCCGCTCGAGCTGCTCCTCGCTGAAATGACGGCGGTAGTCACTCGTCAAGAAGGAG
>JBKPKU010000076.1:0-3427 GCA_046731295.1 Actinomycetota bacterium | reverse complement strand
CCCGTCGTCTGGCACCCCGAGCTCCGCACGGACCGAGGCGCCGTCGATACCGACATGGAACACCGCCGGATCGGGACCCGCGTCGTGGATCACAGACACCTTCGGTGTCTCGATCCCCTGCTCTCGGAACACCTCCCGATGAACCGACTCGGACACGACGACGATCTCGCTCGCGAGGGCGACCACGATGCGCGGGAGCACCTTCCTGACTAGGGACGGCCATGTCGACACGTCCGCTCGAACGTGCCAGACGCACGGGACCCCCGCCAGACGCGCCGCGATCCCCGCGTAGACGTCGAGGATCTCGTTCACATGGACAAGGGCGACCCGTTCTCGACGGACGATGCGCGCCAGCCGGTAGGCGCTCTGCGCAGTCTGCAGGAGGTCGCTCCAGTAATGGGCCGCGGAACGCCCCCGACGAAGGCGTGGGAGCGACAACGCGTGCGTGGGAAGGGTTCCCGCCCCAGCGGGGAGGGAGGCGCCCACCGGTTCCTCCGCCAGGGCCAGGATGGGCCGATACCCCCAGTTGCCGATTTCCATGCCCATGTCGAGCAGGCAGCGGAACGCCCCACTTTCCGGATCGGCATCGGCCGACGTGTAGAGGATCTTCGGCGCGACCCGAGCGCGTATCACCGGCCGGCGCGCACCGGCGGGCTCCCCGCCGGCCCCTCGAGCTCGTCGATCCCGTAGAGCGCCCGGTACGCACGCACCGACTCCTGGAATGAGAACGGCGATCCGGCGAACCGCTGCTGCACGTTCTCCAGGTCCTTAGGCATCTCCAGCGCCGAGCGGATGTGTTCGGCGTGTTTGAGGGCATCATCCGGGGCCGCAACCAGGATCGAGCCGGGGAAGAACGTGGCGATCTCCCGGATCGGAGGGATGTCGCTCGCAACGATCGGAAGACCGGCCGCGAGCGCCTCCAGAGGCGCCCCGGGCAGGCCCTCCCACGAGGAGGGAAAAAAGAAGACATCAGAGGCCAGGAGCAACCGCGGAACGTCCGGACGGTTGTTCGTGATCGCGCAGACCTCGCGGAGTCCGAGCTGATCGATGAGGCCATCCACCTCCTGATACAGCTGCCCGCCGCCGATGAGCAGCAATCGGACGGTGCCGTCCTGCCGGTGAACCAGCCGGACGGTCTCCAGGATGACGCGATGGTTCTTCTGCGCCGACAGCCGTCCCACGTTCACGACGATCCTGCTGTCGGCGGGCCAGCCGAACTCCTCTCGAACGCCCCTTCGATCCTCGGGAACCTTGAATGGGGCGACGTCCGTGCCGTTGTAGACCACCTTGCAGTCGCGCATCGACTGCCACCCGTCTGGGAGCGCGCTGTCTAGCGCGCTCTTCGACACGGCGATGACGTCGGTGGCATATCGCGTGATGAGCCATCGCATCGCCCAGATGAACGGCCGGCTGGGGAGCACGACCCGAACGACGGGATTGCTCGCCGTGCGCCTTCCGGCATCACCGATCGAGTTGTGGACCGCCACGATCCTGATAGGCACCCGCTGCAACGCCGCCAACCACGCGACGATCCCGCTTAGGAACTGGGGCTCGGTGTGGACCACATCGTACCGACCCCGTCGGAGAAAGCGCGAGAAGTCGACCGGGAAACGAGGAGTCCGGATCGACACGACGTGGGTCGAGCCGCCCAGGCTCGCGACATCTCCCTCGAGCTCGTTCGGGCCCAGATCGAGAGAGCAGAAGTCGAATTCGATGGATCGGGTGCCTCGCAGCTCACTGCACACCTCGAGGGTCCGCAATTGCGCCCCGGCCCGCTCCAAGCTGCCGAATACGCACAGCACCCGCTTCGGACGCAGAACGTCCGACTCGGACCCTTCGACCCGCCCGTGGTGCATCCGAACCGAGCTCCCCGCCGCCCGACTCGCGCCTCGACTCATCGGCGGGGAACCGCGACCATCTCGACCCGCGGCGATACGGCAGACCGCTTCCGCGTCAGCAGCGCGGGTATCACGTAAACGATGATCCACCCCCACGCCACGGCTCGGACCCCGAAGGACGACGAATTCCTGACCCAGAGCAGCGTCTCCATGACGACGATCAACGCGAAGGCCAGCGCCCGAGGGTCCGGTGCTTTGCTGGTCATCGACCGCCAGAGCCGAGTCAGCCCCCATCCGAAGATCATGTAGAGGCCGACGACACCGATCGCGCCGAACTGCAAGTATGCCTCCGCCAACTGCAGGTATCCCAGGCCTGCGTTTTTCCCGGGGTGCAGTAACGGGAGGATCCACTGGCTGGGCGGAAGGCGCTCGATCTCGGCACCGAAGAACGGGAAGATGATCGATCGGAACGGGACCGCGACGGTGAGAGAGGCCAGGTAGTCCCCTCCGAGGTGGTAGCCCTCGGTGTAGGGAACCGCAACCACGGTCTCCATCAGCGTCTGATAGACACTCGACATGGAAGAAAGGAAGCCCGAGACGGGATCGTCTCCGAAGGTGTTCGCCGCCTGCACCTGGTTGGTCGCGGCGTTCGCGAACGTACTCACCGACACCTCCGAGATCGGCACCTGTCGCAAGTTGAGGATGGTGGGGATGAGGAACGCGATCAACGCCACGACGGCGAGGGAACGCCACAAGCCGATCCGGGCACCCACCAGGTAGAGACCGGAGGCGATGACGCCCATGGTGGCGATCGGCCCCCCCCGGTCTCCGACCCCGAGCATCACCAGGATGAACGGGACCGCCAGCAGAACGACCTGCCTCCGCGAGCGATGATCCCTGCTGGTCGCGGTAAGGATCAGCAACGACCACGGCAGGAGATGCGCCACGAATACCCCTACGACCTGGGGGATGGCGCCGGACCTCTTCGCCTCGTGGTACGCGGTATAGCCGCCCTCCACGGCGAAGCTCAGCGTGCCCCCGGCGAGCGAGGAGGCTGCGATGAGCAAGGCCGAGACCGCGTACATCGCGAACCCGACCCTCCGAAGCGCTCGAAGACGAGGCGTGATGTCCGCCGCTCTCCCGGCCGTGCTACCGGCGGTACCCCTCGCCAGGGCGAGGATCTGGGTCGGAAGCAGGAGCGCACCCAGCAGGAACGAGGAGAACGCCAGCATGACCACTGGCATCCCTTTCAGGATGCCCTGGGTGTCCACGATCTCCCAGGAGCGGAAGGCATCGCCGCCCTCGATCAGGTACAGGATCAGCGGGCTGCACGTGAAGAGAAACGTGACCGCGAGGAACAGGGACGGGAAGGACAGCAGCGGCAACCTATGCACGTACAGCACGAGCCCGATCACCAGGAGACAGAAGATCACGGTGGTGAGAGCGGCCGACCCGACGCTCCCGAACGGTAGCGCTCCGTGGCGAACCACGAGCCAGGCCAACCCCAGGGTGACCGGGGTGGCCAGGAGGGCAAGCGTTAACCGGAGATACTCCCGATTGATCCAGTCCCTCATCCGACCGCCGGCGAT
>JBKPKU010000075.1:0-10715 GCA_046731295.1 Actinomycetota bacterium | reverse complement strand
TTCGGCGGCTTCTTCGACCGTCTGTTCTCGGTGTTCTCGAACGCCGACTTCTCCGTGCTGGTCGGCATGCAATTCCTCGCGCAGGCGGGCCAGGGTGTGATCCAGGGCGCGATCGGCAAGTCGATCGCGTTCGGCGGCGAGAAGGGGTTCGACGTCTCGACCGTGCCCTCGGCCGAGTACCTGCTCAAGGTCGTGCTCGCGCTCTACGTCCCCTACACGCTGATCTCGCCGTTCATCGGCGTGTTCATCGACCGCTTCCAGCGCAAGCGGGTCGCCGGCCTGACGAACGTCGTCGTCGCCGGGATCGTCGTGCTGGTCGCGCTGATCGCGATGATCCCGCTCGGCAAGGCCACGAGCGAGGGCGACGTGGGGGCGACGATCGCGCTGGTGATCGGGCTTCTCGCGGCGCAGGGATGCGTCCGGGTGGTGCTGGCGGTCAAGTCCGCGGCGATGCCCGACGTGCTGTCGGGCAGGGACCTGCTCCAGGGCAACGGACTCTCGCAGGCCGGGGGCGCGTTGTTCCAGGTGGTGGGGATCGGGTTCGCGCTCGGCGCCGCCGCGGCGCTCCCCGCGTGGGTGGTCGTGGTTCTGGGCGCCGGGCTGCTGGTCGCTGCCGCGATCGTCGCGACGCGCATGCGGCACGCCGAGGTGGCCGAACACCGCACGAGCTTCGGCCGTGAGGCCTCGCGCGTGCTGCACAACGTGTGGGCGGGCATCCGGGAGCTCGCGGCGCGGCCGCCGGCCGCCGTCGGGCTGTCCTCCTTCCAGATGCTGCGCTACCAGTTCTGGGGGTTCGTGCTGTTCACGTTCGCGCTGTACGCGAAGAACCTCGTCGAGGGCGGCGACGCCAGCAACGTCGCGCTCGCGCTCTCCGGGGGCGGCGGGCTGCTGGGCGGTGCGCTCGGCCTGATCCTCGCGCAGACGTGGAAGGACCGCGTCCCGCCGATCCGGATGCTGCTTGGCTCGATGCTGCTCCTGGGGATCGGGACCGTGGTTTTCGGCTTCCCGGTTTCGCTCGCCGGGTTCGCGGCGCTGCTGTTCGTCGGGTTCTTCGCCTTCTTCCTCGGCAAGATCTCGGCCGACACGATCGTGCAGCAGGCGATGCCCGACGACTTCCGCGGGCGCGCGTTCGCCCTGTTCGACATCGCGTACAACCTCGGGTTCATCGTGCCGGCGCTGATCCTGTCCCTCGTGTGGATCGAGAACGACCCGTCGCAGGTGCGCACGATCCTGGTGGTCTCGGGTGCCGTGTTCCTGGTCCTGACCGCGCTGGTGTGGCGCTGGTCGCGCTCGATCCGCGACACGTTCGCGCCGCAGGACGACCTCGTCGAGCAGGTGACGTAGATGGAACGCGTCCCCACCCCCAACCCGGTCTCCCAGGCGGCCGAGTACCAGGAGTACCTCGTCGGCCTGGTCGGCGACGAGGACCCGGCCGAGGTGCAGGCGGCCGGGCCCGACGCCTGGCGGGAGGTGCTCCGCGAGGCCGGCGCGCGCGTGGCCGAACGCCCCGAACCCGGCGAGTGGTCGGTGCTCGAGTGCCTGGGCCACGCCGCGGACGCCGAGCTGGTGGCCTCTGCCAGGTACCGGTGGATCCTCGCGCACGACGAACCCCCGCTGATCGGCTACGACCAGGACCTGTGGGTCGACCGTCTCCATCACGGGCAGGACGATCCGGAGGCGCTCCTGGAGACGTTCGAGGTGCTCCGGCGGGCCAATCTCTCGCTGTGGGCCCGATCGTCCCACGAGGACAGGGCCCGCGTAGGCATCCACTCCGAGCGCGGACCCGAGAGCTACGACCTCACGTTCCGCATGCTGGCCGGGCACGACCGGTTCCACCTGGATCAGGCCAGGCGCGCGATCTCGGCGCTCGGCTGAGCGGCTAGCGCACGATCTCGCGTTCGAACTCGGGGAAGTACCGCCCGATCGCCGAGACGTCGAACGATCGCAGGATCGACTCCTTCGGCTCGCGCGCGAGCAGGAACGCGAAACAGTCGCGTACGAACGCGTCGGGCGTCCTGCCGGACCCGAGCCGCTCGAGGTCCTTCGCGGAGACCGTGACGTCATGCTCCGAGGCGGAGCCGCCGTCCTCGACCCGAACCGAGAAACGGCCCTCGCCGGTGGGGCGGACGGTGATCTCGGCCATCGCGGGTATCGTACGCGCGCCGTGCCCGAGGTCCGGAGCGACGATGCGAAGCTGTACTGCGAGGTGGAGGGCGAGGGGCAGCCCGTCACGGTGCTCGCGCACGGCCTGACGAACAACCGCAACGAGCTCGCGGCATTCACGCCGCTCGTGCCGGGGACGAAGGTCCGGTTCGACTTCCGGGGGCATGGGCGTTCGAGCGCACCCGCCGACCCCAAGGCGTTCCGGTTCGAGGACTTCGCGCGAGACGTGGACGCGGTCGCGAGCGCGTTCGGCGCGACCGTCGCCGTCGGGACCTCGCTCGGGGCCGGCGCGATCGGCAACCTCGTGTGCCGCCTCCCCGATCGCTTCCAACGCATGGTGTGGCTGCTGCCGGCGGGCCTCGACCTGCCCTTCGGGCTCGCGGGGCGCTATCACCTGCTGGCCGGGGATCTCGAGGGGAAGACGCCGGAGGAGGCGCTCGAGGCAGTGCTGAACGATCCGGCGCGCGTCGCCGAGTACCTCGAGACCCCGTGGCGACTCGAGGTCGACCGCGCGATGTGGCAGCACGAGGACCCCGACGGGCTGGCGCGCGCGATCCACGGCGTGGTCGAGGACTGGCCGATCCCCGACCGCGAGATGCTGCGCGAGGTCCGGATCCCGACGGTCATCGTGACGATCGATGGGGACGAGATCCACCCGGCAGAGCTGGGCCGGATCCTGGCCGACCTGATGCCGAACGCCGAGCTGCTCGCGTTCGAGAGCCAGGAACAGCTGTTCGGTCAGATCCCGCAGCTGGTGGCGCGCATCTCGGCGTTCATCGCGGGCTCGGCTGACCGCGATGCGTGGGGATCCGACGAAAGCGTCGGCTAGGCTCTGGCGATGACCGAGGAGCTGTTCTCGACCGACGCCTACACTCGATCATGTCCGGCGACCGTGGCCGAGGTGGTCGTGGGCGGGCTCGTGCTTGACCGGACCGTCTTCTACGCGCGGGGCGGCGGGCAGCCCGGGGATACCGGCGTGATCCGTTGGGACGGAGGCGGCGCCTCGGTCACCGACACGGTCAAGCACGACCGCCACGTCCTGCATGTGCTGGAAGGCGACCCGCCGGCAGTCGGGACCTCCGTGACGGCCGAGATCGACTGGGACCGCCGCCACACGCTCATGCGGACGCACACCGCGCTGCACGCGCTCTCGGCGGTGATCTTCCGCGACCACGACGCGAAGGTCACGGGCGGCAACATGGAGCCGGGGGTCGCGCGGATGGACTTCGAGCTCGAGGCCATCGACGCCGAGTTCGGCAGGCGCGTGGAGAACGTCCTGAACGCCGAGCTGGCTGGCGACCGGCCTGTGCACGTGAGTTTCCTGCCCCGCGCCGAGGCGCTTGCCGACCCCGACCTGATCCGCACGAAGGTGAACCTGATCCCCGAGTCCGTGGACCCGATCCGCGTCATCGAGATCGAGGGCCTGGACAAGCAGGCCGACGGTGGCACACACGTGCGTTCGACGGCCGAGGTCGGACGGGTCCGGGTCGCCAAGACCGAGAACAAGGGCAAGGCGTTCAAGCGCATGCGGATCGAGCTCGTCTGAGCGTGAGCGACCCCCACGCCCGCAACGACCTGCTCGGTGGGCTGTCGGCCGCCGCCTCGGCGATCCTGTTCGGCTCGATCATCATCTGGGGCCGCTTCGTGCTCGAACGGGGCGTCCATGTCGAGACCATGCTGTCGATCCGCTTCGCGATCGGCGCCCTCGTGCTGCTGGTGGCCGCGGTCGCGTCCCGCCGACCGGTGATCGCGGAGCCCGGTGAGCGCCTGCGTCTCGTCGTGCTCGCGGTATGCGGCTACGCGATCGAGGCGAGCCTGTTCTTCACTGCCACCCAGCACGGGACGGTCGCGGCGGTCACGCTCCTGTTCTTCCTGTACCCGGTCTTCGTCACCGTATGGGCCTGGGCGCTCGGCGGCCGCCTGCCGGCGCGGCTGACGGTGATCGCGCTCGTGTGCGCCGTCGCCGGCGCGGTGATCGTCGTCGGGACCGGTACCGGCCTGGAGATCGACGGGGTCGGCGTCCTGCTCGCGTTCGCCACGGCGGCGACCTACAGCCTGTACCTGACCGGCGCGGACCTGTGGATCCGCCGGACCGCCGCGATCACGAGCGCGATGTGGATCAGCGCAGGTGCGTCGATCGGGCTGTTCGTCTACGCCAACGCGGTCGGGCACTGGGAGGTCCCGTCGGGCGCGGCCGAGTGGGGGCCGCTCGTCGGCATGGGCTTGGCCTCGGCTGGCGCGTTCTTCTTCCTGATGGAGGCGCTCGCGCGGATCGGCGCCGTCCGAACTGCGATCGTCTCGGCGATGGAGCCGCTCGCGGCCGCCGTGCTCGGGTTCGTCTTCCTGGACGAGTCGGTGACGTTCGGCGTCGCGGCCGGCGGCGGGCTGATCCTCGCCGGGGCCGTGCTGGCCAGCCTCGCTCGAACGCCGACGCCGCAGGAACAGCAGGTTCCCTAGCCCGAACCCGCGGCGATCGCGAGGGCCGTGAGCGCCACGTAGATGGCGAGCCCGCCGGCGACCAGCATCAGCCGCAGGGAAGGCTGGATCGGCGAGCGCCCGAACGCGTAGTACGCGATCGGGCCCAGCAGCGGCACCACCAGCACCACGAGCATCCACATGATCCGCGTGCGGTTCGGCACCGCCTCCTGTCGAACCAAATCCCACAGGGCGATCGAGACCCAGGCCGAGTACAGGATCAGCGGCAGCACGTACGCATACAGGCCGACCAGCACGCCCCACCAGCTGGTGGCGAGCGACAGACCGAGCACGGTGACCTCCTGGTTGATCTCGGACGACGGCGCCACCTCGAGCGGGCGCGCGTCGCGGATGACGATGGGTTCGGGGACCGCCACCTCGGCGATCGCCGGGTCCGGCGGCGCGTCCCCGGCGCCGGGCATCTGCGGCTGTGGCGGCGGCGGCGGCTGCGAACGCCAGTCGCCCACGGACACATCGCCGAACGCGGCCTGCAGGTACCGCTCGAGCGGTCCGATCAGTGCGGTCACCGAACCGCCCGGGATGCGCGCGAGCGGCGAGCCGCAGCCCGCCAGCCACTCGATCGCCGGGGGAGAGCTCGAGCCGAACGCGTTGCCGGCGAAGCAGTCGCCCCCCGCGCTCGGGGCACCGAGCGCCAGGTCGGCCTGGCCCGAGTGGCGCACGACGTTGTCGCGGATCTCGTTGCCCTGGGTGAGCCATACGTTGTCGTCGGGCGAGGCGAGCAGCGCGATGCCGAACCGCTCGTGGCCCTCGACGAGGTTCTGCGTGACGACGTTGTCGCGGCCGCCGTTGACGATGATCCCGATCCCGTGCGACGGATACTCGAGGTCGAACGACGGTGCGTCCGCGTTGTTGTTGTCGTGCACCCAGTTCCCGGCGATCAGCGCGTCGTGCTGCGGAGCGTCCTCCTCCGAGTCGAGCGTGTTCGGGACGATGCCGGCGAGGTTGTCCCGCCATTCCGAGTTCACGATCCGAAGGCCGCCGCTCGCGTTGGTGGCCGAGAAGCCGACGGCGTTGTTCTCGGCCAGGACGTCGGTGACCACGGCGTGACACGGATCGCACTGGCCGACGTAGAAGCCCGAATCGGGGTGCCCGCTCGCGTACGAGTGGTCGAACTGCCCGAACGCCGAGTCGAACGCGAACAGCCCGTAGTCGCCGTCGTTGTAGGCGGTGAGGTACGAGCCCCGGTAGCCGAACACCGATCGCCACACGAACCCGTTCCCCAGGTAGTGGCGGGCGGTCAGGTTCTCGATCGCCACCCCGTCGGCCTGGTCAACCTCGATGCCGTTGGCGAGCCGGAACCCGCCCTCCAGGATCACGCGGCCCCGGTCCAGGCCTCGGATCGTGAGGAACGGCGTTCGGACGACGACCGCTTCCTCGTACACGCCTGGCGAGATCAGGACGAGGCCCCCGGGTTCGGCCGCGTCGACCGCGGCCTGGATAGTGGGTGCGTCCCGCGGGACGCGGATCTCGCCGCCGGGGAGCGCGGGCGGCTGTTCGCGGCCGGGTCCGACCTCCCCGCCCTGCTGCGCCACGGCACGCGACGCGGGCAACGCCAGCAGCAGCGGAACTGCGACGACAGGGAGGGCGCGCACGCGTGGGCGCATCGCGCGCGAGGCTAGCACCCGTTCCCACCCCGACCGTGGAGCGGTACCGTGAGGCCATGCCGACCGAACGCCTGACCGCGCTCGACGCGTCGTTCCTGTATCTGGAGCGGCCTGCGATGCACATGCACGTCGCGGGTCTGTCCGTGCTCGACCCCTCGACGCGGCCAGACGGTCGGTTGCGGTTCGAGGACATCGAGCGCGTGTTCGCCTCGCGGCTCCACATGGCGCCGCGCCTTCGGCAGAAGGTGAAGATGGTGCCGTTCGACCTGGCCCTGCCGGTGTGGGCGGACGACGCGGCGTTCGACCTCGACTTCCACCTGCGGCGGGCCGCCCTGCCGAGCCCGGGCGGCCGCGCCGAGCTCTCCGAGCAGGTCCAACGGATCCTGTCGCGGCCGCTCGACCGTTCGAAGCCGCTGTGGGAGCTCTACGTGATCGAGGGCGTCGAGGACGGCCACGTGGCGACCCTCATGAAGGTCCATCACGCGATGATCGACGGCCTGTCGGGGATGCACCTGACGGCCGCGCTGTTCGACCTGTCGCCCGAGGTCCCCGAGGAGCCGCCCGCGCCCGCGTGGCATCCCGACCCCGAGCCCTCGTCGCAACAGCTGCTCCAGGAGGCTGGGCAGACGGTCTTCAAGCACCCGGTGCAGGCCGTGATGGACGGGATCGACGCGATCCGGCGATCGCCTGCGCTGGCTGCGATCGAGGCGAACGCGGTCTGGTCGGGGTTCCGCAGCATCCTCGACATGGGCGCGCGGCCGCCCTCGGCGCTCGACGTCCAGATCGGGCCGAACCGCCGCTTCGCGATCGCCGACGCCCCGCTCCAGCGGTTCAAGGACATCAAGGACGCGCTCGGCGGAACGGTGAACGACGCGGTCCTCACCGTGGTCGGCGGCGCGATGCACCGGCTGCTGCGCGAACGCGGGGAGCCCACTCGCGGCCGGACGCTGCGCGTGATGGTGCCCGTGTCCGTGCAGGCGAGCCGGGACGTATCGCTCGGTAACCGCGTGGCGCCCGCGTTCGTCGACCTTCCGGTCGGCGCGATGGGGCCCAAGCGTAGGCTTGGGATGGTCCGCGAGGGCACCGCACACCTGAAGGACTCGATGATGGCGATGAGCGCAGACGCGATCATCGGCCTCGGCGCCTACGCGCCCGGCGGGATGTTGGCGGCGGCCGCGCGGCTGGCCAGCCGCGGGCCGTGGTTCAACCTCGTCGTCTCGAACATCCCCGGACCGCCACAGCCGATGTATATGGCGGGAGCCCGGCTCGTCGCGCAGTATCCGTCGCTGCCGCTCGGCGAGAACTCGGCGCTGTCGATCGCGTGCACCTCGATCGGCGGCACGATGGCGTTCGGCCTGACGGGCGACTACGACGGCATGCCGGATCTGCAAGCGCTGGCGTTCGCGCTCGAGGAGTCGATCGCCGAGGTCTCGAAGGCCGCCGGCCTCTAGACTGGCGCCGGCAGTCGCGCCAGCCAGTCCTCGACGGCGGCGAGCCAGCGTTCGGGCGCCTCCATCTGCGGGACGTGGCCGACCCTCGGGATCAGGCGCATTTCCCAGTCGCGCCGCATCTCGAGGGCGCCCATCGCGAACCCGAGCGGCACGAGCCGGTCCTCGCGCCCGTGGATCACGAGCACCGGACACGAGACCGCGTTGACGATCCAGCGCACCACCTGCGGCCGGCGGCCGAGCGCCAGCAGCGAGCGCGCGGACTCCAGGAACGCGGGACCGGCGTCGGCATCGCCCTGGAGCCGGACGAGCTGCTCGACATGGAGCCGGACGAGGTCATCGGGGATACGCGACGGGTTGGCTGTGATGATCCGCAGCCCGAGCCGGACCGCCCGTTCGGCCTCGAGCCGGGTCAGGCGCTGACGAGAGGCCCACTCGCCGACGTGGGGAAGCTCGTACAGCGCGAACCCGAGCATGATGATCGGGGCCGGGAACACCCCACGCCGCCACGGGAAGACGGAGTTCGAGAGCACGAGCGCCCGCACGGCCTTCGGCTCCATGGCGGCCTCGAGCATCGAGATGCCCCCGCCCATCGAGTTCCCGACCAACACGACGGGACCGCCCGCCACCTCGTCCACGAACCTCGAGACCGTGGCGCGAAGGTCGCTCATGCGGCTCCCGCGGCCGTTGCGCTCGGTGCGCCCGAACCCCGGCAGGTCGAGCGCGAGGACACGGCCGTGGCAGGCGAGCCGGGGCGCGACGGCCAGCCACGACAGCAGCGAGCCGCCCAGGCCGTGCACGAGCACGAACGTCCGCTCGGGCGGCCCCTCCCACTCCACGTAGTGGACCGGACCGTCCAGGTCCACGAAGCGGCTGGGGGGCGGCTCGATCGGCATGGCCCGGACATGATGCCGCCACCGTCACCCTCGATACACTCGCGGCGTGGCCATCGTCCGCCTGCGCCCGCCGCTCCGCGAGCTCTGCGACGGCCGCCGCGAGGTCGAGATCCAAGCGGGGACCGTCGTCGCGGTCCTGCGTGAGCTCGAGCGTTCGAACCCGAAGCTGAGCGGCTGGATCCTGGACGAACGTGGCGACGTGCGCCAGCACGTGGCCGTGTTCCTGGCCGGCGAGCGCGTCGGCGGCGAGGCCGGGGTCGGCGCCGAGGACCAGCTGGAGATCATCGGCGCGGTGTCCGGGGGTTCGGAGACCGAGTTGCTGGTCGGCACGCGCAAGGGGTTGTTCGTCTTGCGCGAGGACCGGGACGACGAGATGGCGGTGGTGGCGAGGTCCTTCCCCGGCAGCAACGTCGAGTTCGCGATCCGCGACCCGCGCTCGGGCCTGTACCTTGCGAGCGTTACGCACGGGCAGTTCGGCCCGCGGGTGTATCGGTCCGACGATCCGACCGGCGCGTGGGAGCAGGCAGACGGCCCGAGGTTCCCCGAGGACACCGGCGCGACGCTCGAGCGCGTCTGGGTGATCACGCCCGGCGAGCGCGAACACCAGCTGTTCGCCGGCGTGGACCCCGCCGCGCTGTTCGAGAGCAACGACGATGGCAGGACCTGGGAGCTGAACCCCGCCCTGTGGGATCAGCCCTCGCGCCCCGAGTGGGGGCCGGGCGCCGGCGGGCTGTGCCTGCACTCGATCTGCCCGTGGCCGGGCGAGCCCGAGCGGCTGGCCGTCGGGATCTCGGCCGTGGGGGTGTGGGTGACCGAGGACGGTGGAAGCACCTGGGAGCTCAGCAACCAGGGCATCCTCCCGCGGTACCTGCCCGAGGAGTCGCGGACGAGCGCGATCGCGCACTGCGTGCACAACATGCACCGGGCCCGCCGCAAGCCCGAGCGGCTGTTCATGCAGTTCCACGGCGGTGTCTACCGCTCGGACGACGCCGGCAGGACGTGGACGAGCATCGCCGCGGGCCTGCCGAGCGACTTCGGCTTCCCGATGGTGATCGACCCCGCCGACCCGGATTCGGCCTACGTGATCCCGCTCAACTCCGCCGAGGACCGGGTCTCGGCCGAGGGGCGACTGCGCGTGTTCGAGACTCGCGACGCCGGACGGACCTGGACCGCCCGCTCCGACGGCCTGCCGCAGTCCGAGGCCTACCTGACGATCCTTCGCCAGGCGTTCGGGCACGACGGAGGCGAGCCGCTGGGGCTGTGGTTCGGAGCGACCTCGGGCGAGGTGTTCGGCTCCCGGGACGGGGGTGCGACCTGGGCGATGGCCGCACGTGACCTCGCGCCGGTGCTGTCCGTACGGGTGGCCTGAGCCTCGAAACGGCGGGAGAGTGGGCGGCGGGGACCACCCCCTCTCGGGGCGAGGCCCGGGGAAGCCGCCGTCAGGCGTCGTCCTCGGAGTCCTGCTCCTGGTCCGACTCGTCCTCGGATTCGTCCGTGTCCTCGGGCTCGGAGGGCTCGGCCCATACCGCCGGCGAGGCTGGGATCGCCGAGCCCAACGGGGGCTCCCAGTCCCGCTCGCCGACGGGGTCGGGAGCCAGTCTGACCAGCACCCCGTCCAGGTCCTCTTCCAGGGTGTTTCGGTCCGTCATGTGAGCCTCCTTCCCGGCGCACGCTCGCTCTCTCATGGAACTCCACGCGGGTGGCCGTCAGGCGGCCCGGCCTGGGTCGGGATGTGAATCTGTGGTGGCGATTGGCCAGCCGCCTTGCCCTGTGGGTGCCCCATCGGGGAATACTGGGGTATCTCCATGGTGTCTCCACGTGTGGCGTCTTTACAGGAACGCGGGGACGCGGATACCATGGGGACTCGGCGGCCCGGGGAGGCCCGTGTTCGTGTGCCCGGGCGCCTGTCAACGCTGATCGGTCCCGAAGACCCCCGGGGCGAAGCTCGCTCCGTACGGAGGCTTCGGGGAGGAGAGTGAGTTCATGCCAGAACCTGCACGGCCGCTCGGCACGGATGACGCCGACGACCTCCGGCTGTACCTGGAGGCGGCGGCGCGCGAGCCACTCCTCACCAAGGAGGAGGAGGTCGAGCTCGCCATCCTGATCGA
>JBKPKU010000074.1:0-6258 GCA_046731295.1 Actinomycetota bacterium | reverse complement strand
CCACCGTCCGCGAGGAGATTCTGCCCGAAGGGCTCTCGCTGGTGGGCGGCTTCTGGCTCCAAGCCGTAAGCATCGGAGTGGCGGTCATCGGAACCATCCTCGTCGGGGTCGGTAAGCGCTACGCGAACGGGGAATGAACCGACATGGACGCGTGACGCCGGTCACGTTAGGGGAAAGTACATGGTGCCGCCTCGTACGAGGTGCCCCTCAGTCGCTTTCGCGGATGGACGCTACGAGCGCCTCAACGGCTGCCTCATCGGCGTCGGACCCCGTCTTGATCGAGGCGACGAGCACGTTCCCCTTCACCACAAACCGGAGGACCGAGAGCGTCGGGCCACCACCCGTGGCGCTCCCAACAACAAAGTCATCGAGTGAGAGCGGAAGTCGCGCCGGTGCGGGAGGCGGGACGTGGAGGTTCGTGTCTAAGTCACGGGCGATGATGAGGGACACCCCGTCAGGGGGGAGTTCGAGACTGCTGGTCTGAATCGGAGCCCCTGGTTCGATCTCGGGCGGTGGCAACTCCACGTTGGAGATCTGCGCGCCGACGGCCGACACGTCGCCTTTCGAAGTGTGGAATGGCAAGACCCTCCAGCCCGCTGGCACCCTCACCGACCACCCTGCCGACCATTGGTAGACGCGCTCCTGGTTCACCCGTTCGGGTGTCTCGTCGGACAGGCTCGTACAGGACGCGAGCAAGCCCGAGACCACGACCGCCGCAATCGGCCGACGCATCTCCCCCTCCAACCAAGCGCAATGACACGCTACACCCCGCCATTCGGAACGGCTGACAAGGTTCCACGTTGATCGGGCCAATCGCGCATGGACGCGTGACGCCGGTCACCAGACCGTACACGCGGCGGCGTAGGCTCATGCTAGTGAGGCCCGACGAGCTCGAACGCCGGCTATGCGAGCGCCTGGCTGCGCTCGGGCCGGCTCCACGCGCCGAGCTGTCTCCACGTCCTCGTGCTCCCCGACCTCGACCGGGCCGAACGGATCGGCGAGTTCTGGAGCTACGCGCAGAGCCGCACCTTCGCCGAACTGCTGATCGACTGCGAGGAGGACCGCACGCTCCGGGCGGTGCTCGTCGGCATGCTGCGGGAGGCTGGACGATGAGGCCCGGCGATGCAAGGGCTTTAGTCAGATTCCAAACCAGCATGAACGGTCCCCGTAGAGCATTGCGACGGACCGTCATCTGAATCGCTGTATCCAACGGTGCTGCCGGAGCCGTTGCCGCCGTACTTGCCGTGGATCGGACGGTAGCGCACCACACACCTGAGGTTCAGTCCCGCAGGGCCGTGGGCCTCAACACGCGCTGAGGTTTCCCTAGTTTTGGCCAGGAACTCTTGACTGGTCCACGGAAGTGTCACCGTTCTCTCGACGAGGTCGGCCTCCTCGGTCAGATAGGTGATCCTCACGTCGGTGCCCCGGCGTCCGTGAACTTCGTACCGGTAGGCGATCGAGGGTTCGACAGGCTCGCCGCAGGCAAGTGCCAGCAATCCGAGGCATACGAGGAGGGCAGAAGCCCTCAACATGTCGCCAGGATAGTCCCGGTGCCTCGTTCCACGTCCCCGCCTTTGGTCCCGTTTCGGCGTTTGGGGCAATCCAAAGACCCGCGCCTTCGCCGAGCTGCTGATCGACTGCGAGGAGGACCGGACCCTCCGAGCCGTGCTGGTCGGCATGTTGCGGGAGATGGAGCGGAAGGCTTAGCTAGGTCCACCCGGTGAGCTGGTCGAGACGGCACCGCTTGGAACTCTGCCTTGGTGAAGTCGGTCATTTTGGCGAGATGAGGGCGATGATTGGCGTGGCGGCTGCGCTGGTGCTGCTGGCGTGCACATCGAATGCTCCGACGCCTTCTGCTTCAGGCAATAGCCCTGCACCGATGGGATTCATCCGAGACTGCGGCTCCGCGGTCTTCGGAGAGCCAAACATGAAGAACGCCATCCGGATAGGGCCACTCGCACTCGCCGGTGCCCATTCAGCGAGAAAGCTGCCCCTTCGAGCTTTCCAACAACATCGCGGGCGGTACGGTGCCATCAAGGTCGTAGCCGTAATAACGGGGGATCAGGACGTGACGGTTACGGTGCCGAGCAGCCAGCGGCGGATTCTCACGCTCCTCTATGATCCGAATGCGCAGGCGAACAAGTACGGCTTCTTGTTCTCCGCCGGTGACCCACGAGTGACTTTTGAGGCATGCTCCGACGTCGACATGAACTACAACGGCGGCTTCATCGCAAAGCAACCGATCTGCGCGAAGCTCCAGGTTCAGACGGCGACATCTTCAGACACAGCCACTCTTGCGCTGGGGAGAGGCTCATGTCCGTAGGCGCGGGCGGTCGTATTCGGGCTCCTAGCGGAGATGGAGCGGAAGGGCTAGAAGCGCCGCACGGCGACCCAGCCCTTAGGTTCGCGGTGCGAAAGCCGGTATCGGCACCGGAGTGGGGACCGCGAACCTGCCCGTTCCCCACTACTTGGACTTCTTCACCGGGACGGTCTTCACCGGCGGCGCCTTCTGGATCACCGGCTTCGGCGTAGCCGCGAGGTTGTCTGCCTGCTTCACTGGCCGCTTGCTTCCCATGTTGTGTCACCTACCTCTTACGATGAGTGCTTCGAGTGCCTTGCGGTCGCGCTTCGCCTGGTCCTTCATGTCGCGGATGGAGGCACGCCTACTCTCGATACGGGCGCGGTGATCAGCGTCCTTCTTCGCCAGCAGTTCCTTCGGGGCGTACTCATCCGTTGGCTCGGCAATGCGCCCACGTTCGAGCACTGCAAGGTTGGCCTCGTCTCTCGGAATCTGCTGTTCGAGGCTGAGCAACTGCTCCCACTTGGATATCGCTATGCCCCGCGCCTCCGACAACTCCATGTCGTGGGCGGTGCCGCTGAGCTTGAGCACGTCGGGCCCTAAGGTGAGCCACATCTTCGTGAGCAGTTCGACGTTCCGGGCTCGTCCACGCTCCATCTCCTTCTGCTGTTCCTCCATCGCCGCCCAGTCGGTGGACGGGATCGGTCTAGTCTGCATCCTGCTCTCCCTTTCCTCAGCCGCCGTTGACGGCGGCCTGGACTAGTTCAAAGTCCACCTCACCGAAACGCCTCAGGTCTTTTGCCACTCGTTCAACGGCTTCCCAGACGCCTCGGTCCTCAAGCAGGTCAAACGCCTCGCTCGCGATGTCGCCCGTCGAGGCATGCA
Source organism: Actinomycetota bacterium (assembly GCA_046731295.1). Classification (GTDB taxonomy): domain Bacteria; phylum Actinomycetota; class UBA4738; order UBA4738; family HRBIN12; genus DASSJM01. The sequence goes on along the minus strand of JBKPKU010000074.1, from coordinate 3,074 downwards.
CGAACTGGCGGGTATACCCACGAATCCACTCGGCGTCGTCGTAATCTCCACCGCCACCGAAGGTGGCCCAGCTATCGCGGTCGATGAAGTCGAGTCGTCTGCCGCGATGCATATGAAGCGACTGGGCGGCCGGTCCCGCCGCGGTGGCCACCAGCCCCGCCATCGTGCGGTTGCGAGCGAAATCGACGTTGCCCTGTTCCGCGGCGCGATGATCGAGCGAGCCTCGCCTAGGTACAGGGTATGGCCATCGCTCCCATCGTCCGCCCGAGGGATGATGGAGACCTCTTCTTCGGGGAATTTGTCGAGCAGTAGGGCTCCATCCCCTCCGCCGCATCCGCCTTGTTCACCGTCGGATGTGTCAGAGATAGTGGAGCCGGTCGTCTGAAATGGCGAGCCAACTTGCGCACAAGTTTGACGAACTTCTTTGTGACAGCAGACATGAGATGTAAGCGAGCGGGGAATACTTGCATTGCCGAGAGGAGCGGACTTGTCGAGGTCGCTCACTCACAATGAGTATGTGGTCCTACAGCATCTTCTCTCGGGCAATGGCAAGCATCGTCTCTCACGCACGCTAGACGCGGGGGTGGAGACGATGAGCATTCAGGTCGTCGAGATAGACGACGGTCTGCTTGTCGCCGGCGAGCTCGACATGGGCGCCGCCAATGACTTTCTCGAGATCGCTGAAGCAAGCGTGGACGGCACGCACGAGGTCGTGCTCGACATCGCCGACCTGGGGTTCATCGACTCCGCAGGGGTTAGGGCGATCCTTCAGCTGGCTGCGACTTCATGCCCGAACGGCATGGTCCTGCAGCGGCCACGGGAGGGCGTCCAGCGGGTCCTCGACATTGGGAAGATCGAGGAAGTTCCGGGCATCCGCGTCGAGCGGCGCGACGCCTAGATCGGCCCGACGATCAACTTCTTGTCCTACGCAAGAATTGAACTTGCTCTGCGCCTGTTACTTCCCCTCCATCTCGGTCAGCAGTCCGAACACGATCGCTCGCGCCGCCTTGTCCTCCTCCAGGTCGATCAGCAACTCGCGAAGGTCCGATTTCTCCGCGGCCTGATCGGAAGCGTCGCGAGCACGAATGATTGTTCGTGCCGGGTGGCCGATGCCGGAGATGCGCGCCTGGTTGCGCTCCGGGACGTGGTCGACTCCATGGACGGGAACGCCGCCATGCGATACCTAGCCTTCCGCCGCGCCTGCTCCTCGAACTAACGCTTCCGGCGACCTTCTTCTAGGATCGGCTCGATCCTCTCGTGCGACGATGTCGCCGAAGCCGTGCCCGTCGTACTGACGGTCACGATTGCACCTACGGCCAGCGCCAAGATGAACCGCCGTATCCGTCAACCACTCCTTTCGAGTGCCTCTGTCGCCGATGATTGGTTAGCAGGCGAGAACGGGACCGCCAAGCGCCAAGTGCAGTAGACGTGCTACGCACGCGACGAGCGAAGCGGAGGAGGGGGCCGGGCCCCCCTAGCTAGGTGGAATCAGACGGCGGACTCGCCGTGCGGCGAGGATTTGGCGCAACCGCACGCATGGCAAAGGCAGATTGACGCTTTATAGGCCGGAGCGAGGGTAGGGGAATTCAAGGCGAAAGTTGGCGATGTTGAGAAATGGAATCTATAGAGCTTCGATTGCCACCTGAACCCGTCGCCGCTGCCCTCGCAAGGGCTGCCGTGGCAGGCCTCATGGGGTCCGATCTACCGGACGGGGTGGTGACCGATGCGGAGCTCCTGACGAGCGAGGTCGTCTCGAACGCGCTTCAGCATGTGCGGCTGGGCCGCACTGAGGCTCTCATCCTGCGCCTGACGTTGGATACCTCCCTTCGAGTCGAGGTCGTGGACCCAGGTCCGGTATTTGAGTTACGTCCTCGGCTGCCTCAACCGGACTCGGAATCGCCTCGTGGCTGGGGACTATCCTTCGTGGACGCTATCGCGACGGCTTGGGGTGTCGAACCCGAAGGCAGCGGCAAGAAGGTCTGGTTCGAGATTGGCCCGCGCTAGTCGAACTGACTCCTGGATCGTCTCGAGTGAGGGCCTGCAGATAGGAGTACTCTTGAGTCTTCGTCGTCTGGACCGTCGGCGCTCGCCGGACCGGTTGCCCTCTCGACCATGTGGAAGGGAGCCCCCGATGCCAGACCGTGGCCCGAGCGCTTTCTATGTGGAAATCACCCCGGGGGGCTCACTCATGCTCCGCGGCGAGCTCGATCTGGCGACCGTCCAGGACCTTCAAGAGAAGGTCGACGAGATCATGGTGCCAGGCCAACCCGTCGTCATGGACCTGGCGCAACTCACCTTCTTGGACAGCAGCGCCATCCACCTCTTCATCAGGACCTGCGCTACGAGCGGCCACCCGGTCGTTTTGCGGGACGCCTCGTCGAAGGTCCGCCGCATCCTGTATCTGGCTGACGGAAAGCTGCAGCCCGATGCGTGGGTGTTTGAGCCTGATGGTCACGATCCGAACGTGGTCTAGGCTTGAAGAGGAGCCTGCGGTCATTCACATTCCGGAAGTGTCGATATCCCCCTTCTTGATGAAGAAGAAGTAGACGGCGTACCCGAGCAGCGCCACGACTAGAACGCAGAGCCCGATCACGATAATCGTTCCTGCGGCATACCCGAGCATCGGCGCGAACATCCTGCCCTCCTCCCGGAGTTGTGGCGTGAAGCATGACACGGGCAGGTCAGGTCTGCCTTACCGCTCAGGTCAGGCGATCGCCCTCGCGCAGCATCCCGATGAGCACCGCCCTGAGCGTCCGGCCCTCCTAGCAGTCGATCAGCAGCGCGGCGAAGGTGCGGCTCTGCGGGTAGCTCCAGAACTCGCCGATCCGCTCGGCGCGTTCGAGGTCGGGCAGCATGAGGACGTGGAGGAGCTCGGCGCGGGAGCGCGACCGAGGGCATCGAGACACTTCCGGAGCCGGCGCTCGAGTTCGTCCGACCTCATTGGCGAAAGCGTACGCCGGCGTTAGGTCGTCCGGAGCCAGCCCCTAGATAGTCGAGATTCTTGGGCGAGAAGTTTGAAGGGCCAATTGAACTTTGCGCCAGACCGCAGCTGGCACTAAGGTCAACACCCCAGC
>JBKPKU010000073.1:0-3164 GCA_046731295.1 Actinomycetota bacterium | reverse complement strand
AAGGGCGAGGACCTGACGGTCGTGCTCGGCGTGAACGGCGACGCCTACGACGGGTCGCAGCACAACGTGATCTCGAACGCGTCGTGCACCACCAACTGCGTGGTGCCGATGGCCAAGGTGCTGGACGACGCGTTCGGCGTCGAGACGGGGTTCATGACCACGATTCACGCGTACACGAACGACCAGAACATCCTCGACCTGCCGCACAAGGACCTCCGGCGCGCCCGCGCGGCCGCCGTCAACATCATCCCGACCTCGACTGGCGCGGCCAAGGCCACCGGGGTCGTGATGCCGCACCTGAAGGGGCGGATGGACGGGATCTCGATGCGGGTCCCGGTCCCCGACGGCTCGGTCACGGACCTCGTGGCGACGCTCAGGCGGGAGGCATCGGTCGAGGAGGTCAACGCCGCCTACAGGGCGGCGGCCGAGAGCGGGCCGCTCGCGAACGGCCTGCTCGTGTACACCGAGGACCCCATCGTCTCGTCCGACATCGTGGGCAGCCCGGCCTCGTGCACGTTCGACGCGGCCTCGACGATGGCGATCGGCAACACGGTCAAAGTGGTCGGCTGGTACGACAACGAGTGGGGCTACTCCAACCGGCTCGTGGACCTGGTCGACCTCGTCGCGCGCTCGCTGTAGGCGCCGGTGCGCCTGCGAACGCTCGACGACCTGGGTGACCTCGGCGGCACACGCGTCTTCGTCCGCCTGGATCTGAACGTCCCGATCGCGGACGGCACGGTCGCCGACGACTCGCGCGTGCGCGCGAGCATGCCCACGCTGACCGAGCTGCTCGAGCGTGGGGCGTCGATCGTCGCCGCCTCGCACCTGGGCCGGCCGAAAGGCAAGGTCGTCGAGTCCATGCGGCTGGGCCCCGTGGCCGGGCTCTTGCAGCAGGTCCTCGGCCGCGTCGTCGAGTACGTGCCGACGGATGGCGTGCTCAGCCCGGAGGTCGAGCAATCGTGCGAGGCCCTGGCGTTCGAACGCGGACGGCTGGTCCTCCTGGAGAACCTGCGGTTCGACCCCGGCGAGGAGGCGAACGACCGCGCGTTCGCGCAGCGCCTGGCCGGCCTGGCCGACGCGTACGTGGACGACGCGTTCGGCGCCGTGCACCGGACGCACGCGTCGGTCGCGGCGCTCCCAAGGGTGTACGAGGAGCAGGGGCGGCCGGTCGCGGCCGGACGCCTGCTGCAGAAAGAGGTTGACGCGCTCTCGCGCCTGCTTCAGGACCCACCGCGCCCGTACGTCGCCGTGCTCGGCGGGGCGAAGGTCTCTGACAAGTGCGACACGATCGACGCGCTCGTCGAACGCGTGGACGCGCTCCTGGTCGGTGGTGCGATGGCCTTCACGTTCATCACCGAGGCGGGCGGCTCCACTGGCAAGAGCCTGGTGGAGCCCGAGCGGTTCCCCGATGTGCACCGTGCCGCGGCCAGGGCGGAGGACCGCGGCGTGGTGTTGCAGTTGCCCGACGACGTGGTGGCCGCGCCGGAGCTCAGCATCGACGCGCCCCGCCGGACCGTGCCGAGCTGGGAGATCCCCGGCGACCTGATGGGTCTCGACATCGGTCCGAGATCGGTGGAGGAGTTCGCCCGGACGATCGCCGACGCGAAGACGATCATGTGGGCGGGTCCGATGGGCGTGTACGAGCTCGAGCCGTTCGGCGCCGGCACGCGCGGCGTGGCCACGGCGATCGCGGGCACGAACGCGTACGCGGTGGTCGGCGGCGGGGACAGCCTGGCCGCCGTGAGACGGTTCGGGCTCCAGGACGGGTTCGACCACCTGTCCACGGGCGGCGGCGCCTCGCTGGAGTTCCTCGAGGGCCACCGGCTCCCCGGTATCGTCGCGCTGGAAGTGAACGCGTGACGGAGCGGCGGCCGATCATCGCGGCCAACTGGAAGATGCACAAGACGCACCTGGGGGCGATCCAGGCCGTCCAGAAGCTCTCCTACCTGCTCGACCAGGGCGACACCGACCGCGTCGAGGTCGTGGTGTGCCCGGCCTTCACCGCGTTGCGGAGCGTGCAGACGCTGATCGACAGCGACCGCCTCCCCTACGGCCTCGGTGCCCAGGACGTCCACTGGGAGGACGAGGGGGCGTTCACGGGCGAGGTCTCGCCGCCGATGCTCGAGGCGCTCCGGGTCGCTTACGTGGTGGTTGGGCATTCCGAGCGCCGCGCGATGTTCGGCGACACGGACGAGACCGTGAACAAGAAGGTGCGCGCGGTGCTCGCGCACGGCATGGCGCCGATCCTGTGCGTCGGCGAGACCCTGCAGGAGCGCGACATGGGCGCGACCGAGGATCGCGTGACCACGCAGGTGCGCGCGGCGCTGGCCGGCGTCGGGGCCGGAGACGCCGCCAACGTCGTGATCGCGTACGAGCCGATCTGGGCGATCGGCACGGGCCGCAATGCCGAGCCGTCGGACGCCGGACAGGTGATCGCGCTGATCCGGCAGACGGTCGGCGAGGTCGCCGGCGCCAACGTGGCCCAGGGCATGCGCATCCAGTACGGGGGGAGCGTGAAGGCCGGCAACATCCGAGACTTCATGGCGCACCCGGAGATCGACGGCGCGCTCGTCGGCGGAGCGAGCCTGGATCCCGAGGAGTTCGCACTGATCGTGAAGTACCGGTGAGCTGATGCGCCGGCTGCTGTACGTGTGCCTGGACGGCCTGGCCGACGACCCGGTGCCCGAGCTCGGCGATCGAACCCCGTTGGAGGCCGCCCGGACGCCCTTCCTGGACTCTCTAGCCCGGCAGGGCAGGACGGGGGTCGTCACCACGGTCGGGCCGGGGATCGCGCCCGAGTCCGACATCGCGGTGTTCGCGATCCTCGGGTACGACCCGCGTGAGGAGCACCCGGGCCGCGGGGTCGTCGAGGCGGTCGGCGTCGGGATGGACTTCCGCGACGGCGACCTGGCCTACCGCGTGAACTTCGCGACCGCCGACTGGCCCGAGATCGTCGACCGGCGGGTCGGTCGGGACCTCACGTCGAAGGAGGCGCACGCGCTGGCCGACGAGGTGAACCGGAAGCTCTCCCTTCCGGGCGCGACGTTTGACCTGCGTGCCACCGTCGAGCACCGCGGGGCGCTCGTGATCCGTTCGAGCGAGGGCGAGCTCTCGGCGGAGGTCACCAACACCGACCCCGCCTATCGCAAGGAGGGCCACCTGGG
>JBKPKU010000072.1:0-6132 GCA_046731295.1 Actinomycetota bacterium | reverse complement strand
ATCGGGTACGGGCTCGTCTTCGCGATGCCCGCGGTCATCGTGGTCGGGGTCGCCGTGACGCTCGCCGGCTTCTTCGGCTGGGCCCTGGAGCCATCGGCGGAGTGAGCGGCTGATGGCGACCGTCGAGCACGCGGGCGTCGTGGACGAACACGCGGCGACCAGCACCGGGCTGCCGCACCTCAAGCTCGCGATGTGGTTGTTCCTGGCCTCGGACTGCCTGCTGTTCGGCGCCCTGATCTCGACCTACGTCCTGTACCGGGGGGCGAGCGTGACCGGCCCGTTCCCGGCGGACGTGTTCGACATCCCGTACACGTCGGTGTCTTCGTTCGTCCTGCTGGCGAGCTCGCTCACGATGGTGCTGGCGCTCGCGGCGATCCAGCGCGGGGATGTCGGACGCAGCCGGATCTGGCTGCTCGCGACGGCGCTGCTGGGGATGACGTTCCTGGGCGGGCAGGTCTACGAGTTCACGACGTTCGTGCACGAGGGCCTGACGCTCAAGACCAACATGTTCGGGACCTCGTTCTACGTGCTGACCGGTTTCCACGGCACGCACGTGGCCGTCGGGGTGCTGATGCTCCTCACGCTGTTCGCGCTGTCATTCGGGGGACGGATCACGCAGCGCAACGCGTTGACGGTCGAGCTGGTCGGGCTGTACTGGCACTTCGTCGACATCGTGTGGATCGTGATCTTCACGGTCGTGTACCTGATCCCGACCGGGAGCCCGCCGGGGGCCTCGTAGCGATGGCCGACACCCGCGTCGACGAGCCCCGGGCGGAGGAGCCGATGGCCCCCGCGCATGTCGGGCGGCATCCCGGCCCCAAGGAGTACGTCCGGATCGCGATCATCCTGGCCGTCATCACCGGCTTCGAGGTGACCGTCTACTACATCGAGGGTGCCGCGGACTACCTGATCCCGATCCTGTTCTTCTTCTCGTTCGTCAAGTTCACGCTGGTCGTCCTGTGGTTCATGCACCTGAAGTTCGACAGCCGGACCTACGCGCGGTTCTTCGTGATGGGGCTTGCCGGCGCGATCACGCTGTTCCTGATCGTGCTGCTGATCTTCCAGGTCTTCGCGAGCTGATCGATGCCGGCCTGGCACGCGCACCCCGACGTCTGGCTCCTCCTCGGTGGGATCTGGGTGGCGTATCTGCTCGCCGTGCGGAACCACCCGATGTCGCCGCCGGAGGCGGCCGACAAGCGGCGGCGCACCACGCTGTTCTCGATCGGCATGGCGGTGCTGCTGGTCGGCGCGGACTGGCCGATCCACGACCTGGCCGAGGGCTACCTGTACTCGGTCCACATGGTGCAGCACATGCTGTTCACGCTGGTCGCGCCGCCGCTGCTGATCGCCGGGATCCCGGCGTGGATGTGGCGGACGCTGCTGCGGCCGCGGCCCGTGTTCGTCGCGTTCCGGTTCCTCACCCGGCCCGTGGTGGCGCTGATCCTGTTCAACGGCCTGCTGCTGTTCACCCACTGGCCCGAGGTCGTCAGGCTCTCGGTCTCCTCCGAGCTCGCGCACTTCTCGCTGCACGCGCTCCTGTTCGGCGGGGCGATCGTGGTGTGGTGGCCCGTCATGTCCCCGCTGGTCGAGCTCCCCTCGCTCTCGCCCCCCGGCCAGATGATGTTCCTGTTCATCCAGTCGCTCGCGCCGACGATCCCGGCGTCGTTCCTGACGTTCGGGCACACGCTCCTGTATCCGGTGTACGGCACCTTTCCGAGGTTCTGGGGGATCTCGGCGCTGAACGATCAGCTGATCGCCGGGCTCACGATGAAGATCGTGGGCGGGCTGATCCTGTGGGGGTTCATCACCGCGATCTTCTTCCGCTGGCACGCGCGCGAGACGCGCGACGGGTGGGACGCGCTCGCGCTGCGTGAGGTCGAGCACGAGCTCCGGACAGGGGTGGGCCGGTGAGGCCCGCGCTCCGCGACCGGCTGCTGCTGCCGATCCTGCTGCCGATCGGCATCGTGATCGTGATCGCGGGGCTCCTGTACGGCTTCTCGAGGATCCTGCTCTCGATCACCCCGACGGCGGCGTGGATCACTGCGGTAATCGTCGCGGTCGGCATCCTGGTGACCGCGTCGGTCGCGGCGGGCCGAAAGCAGGTCCGCCTGTCGACGATCGGCGCGATGCTTGGCGTCACCGCCGGCGTCGCGATGCTGGCGGGTGGCGTCGCCCTGGCCGTGGTGGGCGGCGAGACCGAGGGCGAGGGCGGCCAGGAGAAACCCGTGGTGGCGCTGGCGGCGTTCAACATCGCGTTCGAGCCGACGAGCCTGGACGTCCCGGCCGGCCGGGCGTTCACGCTCCGGTTCAACAACCGGGACGCGAACACCCAGCACAACGTCGAGATCTTCGAGAGCAAGGACTTCACGGGACAACCGCTGTTCGCCGGCGACCTGGTCACCGGCGTCCGAACCGTGAACTACGCGGTGGAGGCCCTGCGGGCCGGCACCTACTACTTCCGGTGCATCGTCCACGCGAACATGACCGGCGAGATGCAGGCGGCCGAGACAGGGGGCGGGGGCGGACCCGGCGGCGGCGGACCCGGCGGTGGCGGCGGACCCGGCGGAGGCGTCACGGTGAAGGCGCAGAACCTCGCGTTCGACACGTCCGAGATCGACCTGCCCGCGGGCGCGCCCAGCACGATCACGTTCGACAACCAGGACGCTGGCGTGCCGCACAACATCGCGATCTACAACGACAGCTCGCTCAGCGAGAACCTGTTCACGGGCGACATCGTCACGGGCCCGGCGACCGCCGAGTACCAGCTGCCGGCGCTCGACGCCGGCGAGTACTACTTCCACTGCGACGTCCATCCGAACATGAGCGGAAGCGTGGTCGTGGGTGGCGGTGGCGGCGGAGGAGGACCGCCGACCGGAGGCACGGGGCCGTCGTGACCGCCCCCGCCGTCGGCCTCCGGTGGAACGTTCCCGGCCTGCTACCCCCGCCGGCTCGGGCAGGGCAGACTTAGGGTCGGGTTCCGTCGATCCGTGCGGAAAGGGGAGGAGACGATGATGAACGCGAGGGACCGGGGCGCGAGCATGATGCCCTGGTGGTTGTTCCTGGTTACGGGGATCGCGTGGCTGCTGATCTCGCTGATCGTGCTGCGGTTCGACATCACGTCGATCGCCACCGTCGGCGTGCTGCTCGGGGTGGTCTTCCTGATGGCCGCCGTGAATGAATTCATGATCATGGCCGGACGGCCGAGCTGGCGGTGGCTGCACGGCGCGTTGGGCGCGCTGTTCGTGATCGGGGCGATCTGGGCCTTCATCCATCCGGCGGACGCGTTCTACGAGCTGGCGGCGATCCTCGGCTTCCTGTTGCTGCTCAAGGGCTCGCTCGACATCACGGTCGCGGTGATGACCAAGGAGGTCAACGACCTGTGGTGGCTCGGGTTGGTGGTCGGCATCCTCGAGATCCTGCTGGCCTTCTGGGCGTCGCAGCAGTTCTTCGCCCCGCGCGCCGCGCTGATCCTGCTGTGGGTCGGGTTCTTCGCGATGTTCCGGGGCTTCACGGAGATCTTCCTCGCGTTCGCGATCCACAGGGAGCAGAGGGAGATGGCGGCCGTGTAGCCGGCGCCTCGCGGCGGCCGAACACCCTCAGGCCGTCAGTCTGACGGATCGAAAGGGGAGAAAAAACCGTGAGCGAGGAAGGCGCACCGCCGAAGGGCGAGAGTCCCGAGGACATCAAGGCCGAGCTCGAACGCGTGGCGGCCGAGCGCGACCAGCTCGAGGCCAGGGTCGAGACGCTCGAGCACAGGCCCGAGCGGCGCCACCGCCTGCGACGGATCTTCACGCCGATCCTGGTCGCGCTCGCGGTGATCGTGTTCACGGTCACCGTCCCGGCGGCGTGGGGCGCCCGAACGGTCCTCAACACGGACCGGTACGTGGCCACGGTCGAGCCGCTCGCGGAGGATCCCGCGGTCCAGCAGGCGATCGCCGCGCGGCTCACCGGCGAGGTGTTCGCGGCCCTGAACGTCCAGGGGGTGATCTCGAACGCGCTCGCCGCGATCGGCGAGCGAGCGACGCTGCTGGCGGGGCCGCTCACGAACGCGCTGCAGGGGTTCGTGCAGGACCAGGTCCTGAAGGTGGTGCAGAGCGACGCGTTCGAGACCTTCTGGGTCGAGGCCAACCGCTTCGTACACGAGCAGGTACTGGCTGTCCTGCGCGGCGAATCGGACACGGTCTCGGTGGTCGAGGGCAAGGTGCTGCTCAACCTGCTTCCCCTCGTGAACCTCGCGCTCGCGTCGATCGAGCGCGTCTCGTCCGACCTGGTGGGTGGCGCGGTGACCCTACCGACGATCCAGCCGGGCGAGCTGGCGAGCACCGCGATCCCCAAGCTGGAGCAGGCGCTCGGCGTCGACCTGCCCGACAACTACGCGCAGATCCCCGTCTACGACAGCAACGACCTGGAGGCGCTGCAGAAGGCGCTGTACGTGTCCGAGCGCATCCTGATCCTGCTGCTGATCCTGGTCCCGATCCTGGTGGCGGCGGCGCTGTGGGTCTCGACGCGCAGGCGCCGAACGCTGATCCAGCTCACGGCGGGGGCGGCCATCGGGCTCGTGATCGTTAGGCGGGTGGCGATCATCTCGCGCGACAACCTGTTCGAGAACGTGAGCGCGCAGCGGCACCCCGCAGTGCGTGTCCTGACGGACACGCTGATGGACAGCCTGTTCCGCTACACCGGGATCCTGCTTGCGATCGTCCTGGTGACGCTCGTGATCGCCCTGATCACGGGGCCGTATCCCTGGGCGGTGGCGCTCCGCGGGTGGGTTGGGGACGTGGGACGAGGGGTGGCGGGGAGCCTGCGCGGTGAGCGGGTCGACGAGACGGGCCGCGCCGCATGGCTGCGCCAGCACCGCGACGGGCTGATGCTCGGCGGCGGCGTGGTCGCGCTCGTCTGCCTGTTCCTGCTCGACCTCTCGTTCCTGGGGTTCGCGATCCTCACGATCGTGCTGCTCCTGTACGAGCTCGCGGTCTACGGGATCGGGCGGGAGCCGGAGCCGGAGGGACCGGGGGAGGCGCCGGCCTAGCGGTCGGCTTCCAGCGGCTGGAGCTTCGGGCGCCAGTCGTAGACGACGTGCGTCCGCACGATGAGGTCCTGCACCGACGCGTTGCGACCGCTGACCGCGCTCCAGAACAGGCCGATCGGGAACAACGCGCACAAGCACGCCCTCACGAACGCCTGCCACAGCGGCAGAGGGTCGTACTCGGACGTCACGACGCGGAGCCCCAGCACGCGCTTGCCGAACGTGCGCCCGGTGTTCGCCCACGCGACGGTCAGGTACAGGATCAGCAGGATCCACCCGAGCGTCGCGAGGTACAGCGACGAGGGCTCGGGCCAGGTGAACCGCCTCGGGTGGAGCAGGAAGCGGAACACGGCGAAGCCGAGGTACACGCCGATCACGGCCGCGACCACGACGAAGAAGTCGATCGCGTCGGCGAGGAACCGGGAGACGATCCCGGCGCGCTGGCCCTGCATCCCGCGGGCCACCGTGGGGACGGACAGGCTCAGCGCGGCTCCTGCTGTTCGGTCCGATCGGGCGCGTCGGCGGGCTCGTCCACATCCCTGCCCAGCACGCGACCGATCAGGCGCGCGACCGCTCGGTCGGCGTTCATGCTCTGCACGCGGATGCCGCCCACCGTCTCCGTGGTCATCGAGCCTATCGCCTCCTGGATGATCCCGGTGAGGTCGATCTCCTCGATCACCTCGTTCGAGATCGTCGCGAGGTCCAGGCGCTGCACGAGCGCCTGCAGGTCGATCCGGTCGGCCACGGCCTGGATGTCGACACGGCTCACGACGCCGTCGATGTCCACGCGGGCCACGATCGCGTCGAGGTCGAGGCGCGTCACGATGTCGTCAACGGGCACCCGGTCGACGATCGCCCCGAGGTCGATCCGCCGGACGATCCGGTCGATGTCGATGCGCTCGACGAGGGCGTCCATGTCGATGCGCGCGATCACGTGGTCGAGGTCGACCAGCTCGACGATCCGGCGGATCTCGACGCGCTCTGCCACGAGCTCGTTCAGGTCGACCTGATCCAGGGTCGCGTCCACCACCTGCGGGATCAGGAGCCGCAGGAACGATGCCGCCGCCTCCTCGTCCCTCGGGCGCTGTTCGCGCCACCGCTCGTCC
>JBKPKU010000071.1:0-17218 GCA_046731295.1 Actinomycetota bacterium | reverse complement strand
GCCACAATTGGCGGAATCGTCGGCTGTCGAGTGTGCCCGCCGGGTGTGAAGCTGCTGGTCGCGGCGGCGACCCCATCAGCGCAGCTCAGACGGCTCGCCGGCACCGTTGCGAAGCTCCCTCGTGACCGGCAGGAGCGTCCCGTATAGGCGCTCGCTACCTCGTTCGCGACGCCCTGACGGCCGTGGAAGAGCCGCCGACGCTCCACCCCCGAGATCTCGCCTCGAGAAGCGGTTCGACCAGCCCCTCACCCTCGTTCAGATGTGCGGTCAGGAGCCCGACGTGCGTCCCGAAACCGCTCACGAAGGGCGCCGGGCGATTCCCGCGTCCCATCCCTTTGGTCCTCCTCGGCCCGACGCCGAAGAGACTTCAGGAGCATGTGCTCGCTCGCCTACTGCACCCATAGGCGGCTGAACAAGATCCCCCATTGCGGGTGGACCTGGACGTTCTCGACGCGGGCCGAGACGGCCCGTGTGAAGATGGGATTCGTCAGCGGAGCCAGCGCGGCATCCTCCACCAATCGGTGCTCGATGTCGGTCCACAGGCGGTCCGCGGCCCCGGGGTCGGTCGCCTGCAGTCCCAGAGCCTTATCCACCCTGGCGTCCAGGCTCCGGCTGCAGTACCCGAAGGGATTGACGACGTCACAGCTGAACAGCGGGACGATGAAGTTGCCGGCGGCCGGCCAGTCCTGGATCCATCCGTAGAGGAATACCTGGGGATGACCAGGGGTGCCCGCCTTCGCGGTGTGCTGGTTGACGGCAGCGAAGTACGGGTCTAGGGGCACGACCTTCAGGTGCGCGCGCAGGCCGAGGTCGTTCAGGACGTCGACGACGTGCCGCATGACCGGGGCGGCGTCGCCGAGGATGGGGTCGTGGTCCATGACCCAGACCGTGACCTCCTCCCCGACTGCGTCGGTCTCATCGATCAACGCGTGGGCCCGGTCCGGATCCGGGGCCGACCACACACCGCTTTCCGGCTCGAGGGTGTAGGGACAAAACGGCACGTAGCCCTGGTAGTTCGGCGGCAGGATCTGACACGTCGGGCGCTGCATCGTGGGACCGCCGAGCAGCTCGACCACGCGCTCGCGATCGATCGCGTAGTTCAGTGCCTGCCGCACGCGCGGGTCGTCGAAGGGCGGCTGGAGGACGTCGAACCCGACGTAGACCGTGAAGTATTGGGACGCGAGCACGACCTGATCGGGGTGAGCAGCCTGGAGGTTCGCGAGGTCCTCAGGCGTGGGCGTGTCGGTCATCAGGTCGACCTCTCCGGCGTTCAGCCGGTCGAAGGCGCTCGTGCGGCCCTCCAAGAACCGCCACGAGATCGCGTCCACGAAGCCGTCGGGCTGCGCGGCGCCCGACCACTCCTGGAACTCGGGGTTGCGCACAAGCTCGATGCCGCCGGAGTCGGCTTCGGCAATCATGTACGGTCCGGTCGCCGGGACCGGGTCGAGGCCCTGGTCCTCCACCGGGATGGTGGTCGGGACGGCGGAGGCCAACGGCAGGGCGAGCTTGAAGGGGAGGTCGCCGTCCGGGCGGGCGAGGTGGATCGTCACCGACTCGTCGTCGCCGACGATCGAGTCCGACAGGTCGCACGAAGACGGCTCCTGGTGACAGGCATCCGCGCCGTCGATCGCGCCGAAGACCTCTGCCGCGTCGAGACTCAGGGCGATGGCCCGCTCCAGGCCGTGCCGGATGTCTTCCGGGCGGACCGGGTCCCCGGTCGAGTAGCTGACCCCCTCGCGGAACGGGAACCGGTAGCTGAGACCGTCCTCCGACACCTGGGGAAGCGAGGAGGCCAGGTCCGGGACGAGCGTGGCGCCGTCGGGGCCGCTGACCTTCTTGTACGTCACCAGCGTGTCGTTCGTGATCGACAGGAGCTCCCAGCCGGACCCGTAGACGACGGCCGGATCCAGCGAGACCGGTGCCTCGCTCTCGGAGGAGACGGTCAGGGTCCCGCCAAGGTGCTCGGTGGCCGACGCTCCGACGGCCAGCCAGAGGGCCTCGCCCTGGGCAGCGAGCGATCCCGGGGCGCCGCCCACCGGAACGGGCGGGTCGGAGGTGTTCGTGACCGCGTCGATCGTGGAGATCGAGTCGTCGAAGCCGTTTGCGACCCACAACGAGCCGCCCGCGGCGACGAGAGCGATCGGACCTTCGCCGACGGGGATCATCGCTCGCACGTCGCCCGTGGAGGGATCGAGTCTCGAGACGGTGCCGTCGAGATTGTTCGCGACCCAGATCGATCCGAACGCGGCGACGATCGCGGTCGGTCCGCTGCCCACCGTCTTGGTGAGGGTCACGCTTAGGTCGGCCGGGTCGACCCGCGCCACGCCGGCCGGGGCCACCGACACCCACACGGCGTCGTTCGTGAACGCGACGCCGGAGGGCTGGCCGGCGAGCGGCACGCTCTCGGACTCGCCCGAGATCGGATCCACTCGTAGCAGCGCGGCGCCGACCGTGTCGGCGACCCACAGGGCGCCGTCGCCGAAGGCGATCCCCGTCGGCCCGGTCCCGGCAGCGAGCGTCTGGCTCGCTTCGTTCGTCTCGACGTTGATGCGGCTCACGGTGCCGTCGGCGGCGTTGGTCACCCAGACCGACCCCTCTCCGACGGCCACGCCGGCGGGCGAGTTCCCCACCCGGATCGAGGGGTCGATGACCGAACCGTCATCGAGACGCAGACGTGCCACGACGCCGCGGTCGGGTTGCGCGACCCACAGGCTCCCGAAGCCGACCGCGCTCGCGCCCGGCCGCTGGCCGAACTCGGTCGCGAGCTCGAGGCTCCCGTCCTCGGCGTTCAAGCGTCCGATCGAGTTCGCCCCGATGTCGATCTCCGAGGCGTCATCGCCCGACGAGAGCAGCGGGATCGAGATCGCGACGAGCGCGAGGCCGAGAACGATCGCGCCGAGGACCGCCCACCGCCGCGTGGGCTTCTGCTCGGCAGGCGGGCCCGATGCGAACGGCCGGAGTCGTTCGGCGGGATCCGCCCCCTCGGGCACGACGCGCACGACCACAACGGGGTCCGAGATGCCCTTGAACGTGATCGAGCCCCGATCCTGGTAATGGACGCCGTCCAGGCGACGCGCGAGATGCGTGACGTCGCGAGAACCGAGGATCTCGCCCGCTCGGGCCTGCCCGCAGAGCCGTGCGGCCAGGTTCAGGGCGCCTCCGCGGTAGCCGCCCTGGACCGGGACCGCCTCGCCCGCATCGAGCCCGATGCCAACGGTGAGCGGGAACTCTGGCTGCGCGAGCGTCTCCTCCACGAAGCGGTGCTGCAGATCCAGGGCCGCGCGGATGGCCTCCCGGGCGGACGAGAAGACGCACAATCCCTCGTCGCCGCGGAGCTCGAGGAGCGTGCCGCCGCGGGTCTCGACGACCTCCCGAACGATGTCGGCGAACTTCGCGGCGAGTTTGGCTGCAGCTTCGTCGCCCCGCTCCTGCGTGAAGAGGGTGTAACCGCGGAGCGCGATGGGAAGGTCGACGCGACGCCCACCGGTTTCCTAGGCGGTCGTCTTCACAGTCCTTCGCCGAAGAATAGATCCGGTACAACCTCGCGTGGCGGGACCACTTCGTCATTTCCCTGGTAAGCGAGCTTGCGCGGATAGTGCTCCTTGGCGTGCACGTCAAAGCGGTCCTTGTATCTGCCGCCGCCGCCCGCATTGTCGCCGCGTTACCGGAGGGTCGTGGTGGTCAGCTGCGTGGCATTCGCAGTGATGGTCCCTGCTCTCCTTTTCGAACGGTACGTGCTGGCACTCGTCGTGGGTGCTCCTGCGATCATCTCCCTCATCGCTCTCGCCCGGGCCAGAATCCGCTGAGGCGGACGCTTGTTGGAGGAGCCGCTCAAGGAGCGTCCAGTCGAGCCGCGAAGCTTCAATCGACTCAGCTAACCAGCAGCGAACGCGGATCAGGCGCAACGGCCTTCGCGAGCTGGTGATCGACTGCTAGGAGGACAACCGCGGCGGTCGTGTTCGGGTTGCTGGCCGAAATGGAGCGGAAGTGGGCCGTCGGCCGCGAGGGTTAGAGCCGCGGCTGGGATCGGCGCTCGGTCGTCGCCTGGGCAAAGGTCTGGCGGCGCGAGAAGCCTTGGCGCTAACGGAAGCGAACGGCCACCTTGAACGATCCGCTGTTATCTGCGCAGAAGCCCGGCGGACCCTCGAACTTCCAAGCGTCGCCGACCCCGAATACAACTTCGTAGCTCCTGTTGGCGGATGGAACCGCTGCGCTCTACCGGCGGCCGTACGGCCATCGCCGATGAAAAGGTCCTCGGGCGCGGCCGCCGCGCCGTTCGTGCTGTACAAGCGGCCGGCGTTCGAGCGGCCGGACGAGACGCCGGTGGCGTTCAGCCTCGATCTGGTCGCCAAGGATCTCGACCTGATCCTCGCGTTCGCCGACCGCGTGGGCGCTTCGATGCCGCAAGCGACCACGAACCGGGAGGAGATCGGCGCGGCGCTCGCCGCGGGGATGTCGGGCAAGGACATGAGCGCGCTCGCCGAGTACCTGCAAAGCGTCGAGCGAGCCGCGGACGGGGGCTAGCGTTGCGCCTCGTACTCGGCCACGACGCGCTTGGGCGCCGCCATCCGCCACGCGTCCAGGACGAGCTCGCGCATCTCCTTCTCGTCGATCGCCGACAGGCGCACCTCGAGCCAGTGGTACCGGAGGTCGCCGCGGCCCGGCATGAGGAACTTCTTGGGCTCGGACCGAACGATCGCCTCGCGCTCGGCCTTGGGGAAGCCGAACCCCATCAGCGTCTCGTCACGCGAGAACGCCACGTAGACGTACCGGCCCACGCGGAACTTCACGCGGTCGCGAACCAGCGTCTCGTAGGTCCCCGGCAGGGTCATCGCGAACACGCGCACCTGCTCGATCGTCACCATGCCGCCACCTCGGGCATCGGCCGGAGCCGGGCGCCTATGGTGTCGCCCGGTCGCGGCTGGATCGTCGGGCTCGCGGTCGCCATCGCCGTCATCATCCCCTTCACCACCGACGCCGAGCTTTCGGCCAAGGTCGGGACCGCGGCCATCAATTAGCGATCGGGATCGCTGTACTCGATCGTCTCGGGCGAGGCCGGGCGGCCGCCGGCGTGCGGACCTCCTAGGCGCCGACCCGCTCGAACGCCGTCGGGTGCAGGAACGGGACGACCGGGTCCCGCTCGGCCCTGAGTACCTCGACCAGGGTCGGCGGCGTGATCACGGTCGCCTCCTCGCCCCTCGGTCGTGAAAGGCGTTCGGCGTACCCCGCGTTCGTCCATCGAAGCAGCGACGGCCCGAGCACAACGAACGGCTCGCCCTCCCGCAGCACGAACGCACCGTCCGCCAGTCCGTCCATCGGCGCCCGGTGGTGCCGCTGTGCGCGCGTGCGTGGTCGGAGCCGCTCCTCGTGCAGGCGCTCGTCCATCGCGTCGGCGATCGCCGGGCCGGGGTGCAGATCGCGCCAGATCTCGACGAACCGCACGTAGTCCTCGCGCCGGCACAGCGCGCAGGGGCGGTGTCCGGCCGCGAACGCCGTCGCCTCGTCCAGGAAGAACAACTCGGTGAAGCGTCCTGGCTGCATCAGCGGCTCGCGGTGCCAGCCTCGGAACTCGAGCCGGCACGCGATCCACCGCTTCACGGCGTACCGTCGACGGATCCGGCCGCGATCGTCGTGCAGGCACCCGCGGTTCCCGTAGACGAGCCCGCGGCCCGGGTCGGCGATCACGTCGCCGAGCGGCGTGACACGGTTCTGGAGGGGCACGCCGGCGGGCTCAGGACCACAGGCGGCGGGCGCGCGCGGCGAGGTCGCGCCGGAGGGCGCGCATGTCGGCCCCGACCAGCTCACCGTCCCAAACCACGGCCGAGCCGTCGACGAGCACGTGCCGGGCCCGGCGATCGGGCCCGAGCACGAGGCCGGCGAGGGGGTCGGGGACGTCGGCGAGGTCGTCCCCCGGCCAGACGGCCAGGTCGGCGCGGCATCCGGGTTCGAGCCGGCCGACGTCGTCGCGGCCCAGGCATCGGGCGCCGCCCTCGGTCGCGAGGCGCAACGCGTCCTGCGGCATGAACGCGTCCGCGCGCAACGCCCGATGGCGCGCCGTGTAGAGGGACTGCCGGAGCTCGGGCTGGAGGCCGGCCACTTCGTTGGAGGCTGCGCCGTCCACGCCCAGCCCCACCGGAGAGCCCGCCGCCTCGAGGTCCACCACCCGGCACATCCCGGCGCCCAGCCGCGCGTTGCTCGAGGGGCAGTGCGCCACGCCCGTTCCGGCCGAACCAAGCCGCGCCACCTCCGCGTCGTCGAAGTGGATCCCGTGCGCCACCCAGATGTCCCCGGCGATCCAACCGAGATCGTCGAGCAGGTCGACGGGCCGGCGCCCGAAGCGCTCGAGCGCGTCGCGCTCCTCGTCCAGCGTCTCGGCGAGGTGGGTGTGCAGGCGGAGGCCGTGCCGGCGGGCGAGCGCGGCCGAGTCCCGCATGAGCTCGGGCGAGACGCTGAACGGGCTGCACGGCGCGACGGTCACCACGATGCGCTCGCCGTCGTGGTGGCGTTCGATCACGGACTCGGTGGAGGCGAGGATCGCGTCCACGTCCTCGACGACGTGGTCGGGCGGGAGGCCGCCGCGCGACTCGCCGAGATCCATCGATCCGCGGGCCAGGTGGAGCCGGATCCCGACGGTCTTCGCCGCCTCCGCGATCGCGTCGAACACCGAGTCGTCCCCGCCCGGGACCAGGTAGTGGTGGTCGGCGGCGGTCGTGCAGCCCGTGAGCGCGAGCTCGCCGAGCCCGACCAGCGCCGCCGTGCGCACGTCCTCCGCGTCGAGGCGGCCCCACACGGGAT
Source organism: Actinomycetota bacterium (assembly GCA_046731295.1). Lineage (GTDB taxonomy): Bacteria > Actinomycetota > UBA4738 > UBA4738 > HRBIN12 > DASSJM01. The sequence goes on along the minus strand of JBKPKU010000071.1, from coordinate 10,423 downwards.
AGAGCTCGACGAGCCAGCCGAACAGGTCGCACCCGACGCACCGGCCGCGGGTCATCCACTGGAACAGGTGGTGGTGGGTGTTGATCAGCCCGGGCGTGATCAGATCGCCGTCGCAGCGGATCACCTCGTCCCCGGGCTCTTCGGCGACCGCCCCGACGGCCTCGATGCGGCCGTCGCGGACCGCGACGTCGCCGGGCCACCGCGCCCCCCGAAGGACCGTCCTCACGGGGTTAGCGTAGGCGGTTGGGCGCATGCCACGATGCGTCCGTGTACGGGCCCGATCTCGCGATCCGCGGCCGCCGCGTGGTCACGCCCGACGGCGTGCGCGACGCGTGCCTCCACGTCTCGGACGGCGCGATCGAGCGCGTGGCGTCGTTCGACGACGCACCCGGCGGCGTGCCGCTTCTCGAGGTCGGCGACGGCGTGATCTTGCCCGGCCTGGTCGACACGCACGTGCACGTGAACGAGCCGGGCCGGACCGAGTGGGAGGGGTTCGAGACGGCGACCCGCGCCGCCGCGGCCGGCGGCGTCACGACCATCGTCGACATGCCCCTCAACAGCATCCCGCCGACCACGTCGGCCGCCGCACTCGAGGAGAAGCGCGAGGCGGCGCGGACCAAGGCCCACGTCGACGTGGGGTTCTGGGGCGGGGCGGTTCCGGACGCCCTCGGCTCGCTCGGGGGGCTGCACGAGGCGGGCGTGTTCGGGTTCAAGGCGTTCCTGTGCCCGTCGGGCGTAGACGAGTTCCCGCCGCTCGACCTCGACCAGCTGCGCGGGGCGATGAAGGAGATCGCGGCGTTCGACGGCCTGCTGATCGTGCACGCCGAGCTCCCCGACGAGCTGGTCGACGATGTACCCGGCGATCCGCACGCATACGCGACGTACCTCGCCTCGCGGCCGCACGAGGCCGAGGGCCGGGCGATCGAGGCCGTCGTCGAGGCAAGCCGGGAGACCGGATGCCGCGCGCACGTCCTTCACCTGTCGACCGCCGGCGCGCTCGAGCTCCTCGACGGCGCCGAGCGCGTGACGGTCGAGACCTGCCCGCACTACCTAACCTTCGAGGCCGAGGCGATCGATCGCGGCGCGACCGCGTTCAAGTGCGCCCCGCCGATCCGCGAGGTCGCGAACCGGGAGCGCCTGTGGGCGGGGCTGCGCGACGGGCGAATCGACGCCGTGGTCTCCGATCACTCGCCGAGCACGCCCGACCTGAAGGCCGGCTCGTTTCTCGACGCGTGGGGCGGCATCGCCTCGGTCGAGCTCGGCCTGCGAGCCGTGTGGACGCAGGCGAGGCCGCGCGGCCACTCGCTGGAGGACCTCGCGCGCTGGATGTGCGCCGGCCCCGCCGCGGTGGCCGGCCTCGAACGCAAGGGCGCGATCGCGGAGGGCGGGGACGCCGACCTCGTCGTGTTCGACCCGGACGCCGCCTCCGACTTCGACCCCGCCGAGCTCCACCACCGCAACCCGGTCACGCCGTACGCGGGCATGCGGCTCGACGGGCGCGTGCTGGCCACGTACGTTCGGGGCGTGCAGGTCTACGCGGACGGCCGCTTCCCCAACGAGCACGCCGGCCGCCTGCTGCGCAGGGGCGCGACGTGAGCGACGTCCGCACGCTCCCCGACCTCGCCGCGCGGCGGTTGGGCGGGATGCTGCTCGTGGCCAACGACGAGTTCTTCGCGCCGAAGGAGAACCTGCTCGAGCCCGCCGATCCGGTGTTCGAACCCGAGCGTTACACGGACCGCGGCAAGGAGATGGACGGCTGGGAGACGCGCCGGCGCCGCGAGCCGGGCCACGACTGGTGCATCGTCCGGCTCGGCATCCCCGGCGTCGTCCGGGGCGCGGTCGTGGACACCAGCTTCTTCCGCGGCAACTATCCGGACCGCTGCTCGCTCGAGGGCGCGGCCGTCGAGGGCGACGAGGTCGAAGGCGCCGAGTGGTTCGACCTGCTGCCCGAGTCCGCGCTGGAGGGCGACGCGATCAACCGCTTCGACGTCTCGTCGCCGTACCGCGTGACGCACGTGCGGCTGAACATCTTCCCGGACGGCGGCGTCGCGAGGCTCCGCGTTCTCGGGGAGCCCCTGCCCGATCTCCGAACCCTGGCCGACCCGGCCGGACGAACCGAGCTCGCCGGCTCGCTCTCGGGCGGCCTCGCGCTGGACGCGAGCGACGTGTTCTTCTCGCCGCCCCACAACCTGATCGCCCCGGGCGACTCGCACGGGATGCACGACGGGTGGGAGACGCGGCGGCGCCGGGGCGAGGGCCACGACTGGGTGGTGCTGCGGCTGGCCGCCGAGGCCGAGATCGAGCGCGTCGAGGTCGACACCTCGAACTTCAAGGGCAACTACCCCGATTCGTGCTCGCTCGATGGGCGGGTGGGGCCCGAGGGCGCCGGCGAGCCCGAATGGTCCGAGGTGCTCTCGCATCGCCGGCTCGGCCCGCATCGGCGCTTCGCGTTCCCGATCGACCCGCCCGCCCGCGCGAGCCACGTCCGGCTGAACATCCACCCCGACGGCGGGGTGGCCCGGCTCCGGATCGGCGGGCGCGTGACCGACGACGGGTGGCGTGCGTTCGGCGTGCGGTGGCTGAATGCGAAGACGCCGGCGGCGTTCGAGGAGCGCGTGCTGCCGTGCTGCGGCTCGCGCGCGTGGGCGTCGGGCCTGCGCGAGCGGCGGCCGTTCGCGAATTTCGAGGGCCTGCTCCAGAGCTCGGACGACGTCTGGGGCGGGCTGTCGTCCGAGGACCGGCTGGAGTCGTTCGCCGCGCATCCGCGGATCGGGGAACGCGGCGGTTCGGCGTGGTCGGCCGCCGAGCAGGCGGGTGCGGCCTCGTCAGGCGGCGAGGTCCTGCGCGCGCTCGAGGCGGGCAACCGCGCGTACGAGGAGCGGTTCGGCCACGCGTTCCTGATCAACGCGACGGGCAGGAGCGCGGACGAGATGCTCGAGGCGCTCGAACGGCGCCTGGGCAACGACGCCGAAACCGAGCTCGCCGAGGCCTCCGAACAGCAGCGCCAGATCGCCCGGCTCCGGATCGAGAAGCTCGTGCGGCCGGTGGGCACGCCCTCGCCCGCGGGGGGATGATGCGCGCATGGCCGGCATCACCACGCACGTGCTCGACACCTCGGTGGGCCGCCCCGCCGAGGGTGTCCCGGTCGTGCTCGAGCTCCTCGACGACGACGGCTGGACGCAGGTGGGCTCGGGCTCGACCGACGCCGACGGCCGCCTCGCCGACCTCCTTCCGGCCGAACGGGTCGAGGCCGCCACGTATCAGCTGCGGTTCGACACGAATGCGTACTTCGGGTCGCGCGGCGTCCTCGGCTTCTATCCGGAGATCGCGATCCGGTTCCGGGTGACCGACGCCGGCGCGCACCATCACGTCCCGCTGTTGCTGAGCGCGTTCGGGTACTCGACCTACCGGGGGAGCTGACATGGGGTTCGAGCTCGGACCCAACCGCTACGGCAAGGCCGGCGTGCACATCGCCACCGTGACGCGGCGCGAGGAGCGCCACGACTTCTCAGAGCGCATGCTGGACGTCCGTCTCGAGGGCGACTTCGACGCGGTGCACGTTGAGGGCGACAACGGGTCCGTGCTGCCCACCGACACGATGCGGAGCGCGGCATATGCGCTGTCGTTCGACGAACCCGACGAGGAGCTGGAGGCGTTCGCGCTCCGCTACACCGAGTACCTGCTGAACGCGTCGCCCGCCGCGACCGGGGCCGAGGCATGGCTGTGGGAGCGCCCGTGGGACCGCATCGTCGTGGGCGGGGCGCCGCACCCGCACGCGTTCTCGCGCGGCGCGTACGTGCGGACGGCGCACGTGCTGCGCGACCGGAGCGGCGCGCACGTCTCCGCGGGCCTCGACGAGCTCTACCTGCTGAAGACCACCGGCTCGGCGTTCAGCGGGTTCCTGCGCGACGAGTTCACGGTGCTCCCCGAGACCGAGGACCGGATCCTTGCCACCAAGGTCGAGGCGCGGTGGCGCTACGCATCGACCGGGGTCGATTACCCGACCGAGCGCGAGGCGTGCCGGGAGGCGATCGTGCGCGCGTTCGCCGAGCACGACGACAGCCGGTCGGTGCAGCACACGCTGTGGCACATGGGGACGGCGGTGCTCGAGGCCTCGCCGAACGTCGAGGAGGTCTCGTTCTCGCTGCCGAACCTGCACCATATCGCGGTCGACCTCACGTTCTGCGGACGCGAGAACGACGGCCAGGTCTTCGTCGTCACCGACCAGCCGTCGGGCCGGATCGAAGGGACGGTTCGGCGGGCCGAGGCCGCCTCGCCCGCGTGACGCAGGCGCGCCAGCCGCTCCAGACGCTGTACGTCCCGGCGGACCGGGTCGCGCGTTCGACCGTGGCCGAGTTCGGCGCCGAGGCCCTGCGGCTGCTCGAGGCGCACGCGCCGGACGCCGACGCGTTCCAGGAGGCGTTCGGCGTGGCGGAGGCCGTGGCCGAACGGACGCGCGAGCGCACGCTCGCCAAGCTCGAACGACAGCCGGTCGAGGACCTGCGCGTGGACTTCGAGGACGGGTACGGGATCCGCGGTGACGACGAGGAGGACCGGGACGCGGAGGCCGCCGCCGGCGCCGTGCTCGAGGCCCGTGGGGATGCGACGGCGCCGCCGTCGTTCGGACTGCGGGTGAAGTCGTTCGACGACGAGGGGCTGGAGGCGCGGAGCCTCCGAACGCTCGAGCGGTTCGCGTCCGCACTCGTCGACGGCGCCGGCGGCCTGCCCGAGGGCTTCGTCGTCACGTTCCCGAAGGTGACCCACCCCGATCAGGTGGCGGCGTTCGCGGACCGGCTGGGCAAGCTCGAGTCGACGTTCGGACCGGCCGGGCGGACGATGCGTTTCGAGGTCCAGGTGGAGACGCCGCGATCGGTCCTGGGTCGCGACGGGGCGGCGGCCGCGCCGCGGATCATGGAGGCGGCGGGCGGCCGGCTCACCGCGATGCACCTCGGCGTGTTCGACTACACCTCGTCGCTCGGCCTCATGCCGTGGGAGCAGCGCCTGGACCACCCGGCCAACGACTTCGCGCGGCGGATGCTCCAGGTGGCGCTCGCGGGCACCGGCGTGTGGATCAGCGACGGGTCGAGCAACGTCGTGCCGGCGAGCGACCGGACCGAGGACGTCCGCGCCGCCTGGCGTATCGATGCGGATCATGTCCGCCACTCCCTCTCGAACGGCTTCTATCAGGGGTGGGACCTGCACCCGTCGCACCTCGCGAGCCGCTACGCCGCGGTGTACGGCTGGCTGCTCCCGCACCTGGACGACGCTGTCGAACGCGTGCGCGCGTGGCGCCGGGGTGCGGCCACCGCCGGCGTGCTGGACGAGCCGGCCACGATCACGAGCCTCCTCCGATACCTCCGGTTCGCCGTCTCCTCGGGCGCCGTCGAGGAGTCGGAGGTGCTGTCCGACACGGGTCTCGGACGCGACGAACTGTTTCCCGGCGGGTAAGGACCGGTCGTGTCCGTTCCCGATGGCGTCGAGATGCTCGGACCGGTCGAGGGCCGGTCGGGCGAGATCCTGACCGAGGACGCCCTGGCGTTCGTCGCCGGGCTCCAGCGGGAGTTCGGCGCGCGGCGGACCGAACTCCTGAACTCGCGAGCCGAACGACAGCGCCGGCTCGACGCGGGAGAGCGCCCCGGCTTCATCGAGGCGACCGCGCGGGGTGAGTGGCGCGTGCCCCCGGCGCCCGCCGACCTGCGGGACCGCCGCGTCGAGATCACGGGGCCGACCGACCGCAAGATGGTGATCAACGCGCTGAACTCCGGCGCGTGCTGCTTCATGGCCGACTTCGAGGACGCGAACGCGCCCACCTGGTCGAACATGGTCGAGGGCCAGGTCAACGTCGCGGACGCGGTCCGGCGCACGATCGAGCTCACCGGTCCGGACGGCCGCGAGTACCGGCTGGCCGAGCAGACCGCCACGATGCTCGTCCGACCGCGCGGCTGGCACCTGCCCGAACGCCACCTGCTGGTCGACGGCGAACCGGTCTCTGGCAGCCTGTTCGACTTCGGCCTGGCGTTCCTCCACAACGCGCGCGAGCTCCTGGATCGGGGGAGCGGGCCGTACTTCTACCTGCCGAAGCTCGAGGCCCACCTCGAGGCCCGCTTGTGGAACGACGTGTTCGCCTGGTCGCAGGACCGGCTGGGGATCCCGCGCGGGACGATCCGCGCGACCGTGCTGATCGAGACGATCCTGGCCGCGTTCGAGATGGACGAGATCCTGTTCGAGCTGCGCGACCACGCCTCGGGGCTGAACGCGGGTCGGTGGGACTACATCTTCAGCGTTATCAAGAAATTCCGGCGCGATCCCGCGTTCGTCCTGCCCGATCGCGCCGAGGTCACGATGACCGTGCCGTTCATGCGCGCGTACACGGACCTGCTCGTGCGGACGTGTCACCGTCGCGGCGCGCACGCGATGGGCGGCATGGCCGCGTACATCCCGAGCCGCAGGGATCCCGAGGCCAACGAGCAGGCGCTCGCCAAGGTCGGGCAGGACAAGGAGCGCGAGGCGGGCGCCGGGTTCGACGGCACCTGGGTGGCCCATCCCGATCTCGTGCAGCCGGCGACGGACGAGTTCGACCGCGTGCTGGGCGAGCGCCCGAACCAGGTCGACAAGCAGCGCGACGACGTGCACGTGACGGCCGACCAGCTCCTGGACGTCCACGTCCCCGGCGGCGAGATCAGCCGCGAGGGGATCCGGACCAACGTCAACGTCGGGGTCCGGTACCTCGCCTCGTGGCTGTCCGGTGTGGGCGCCGCCGCGATCGACAACCTGATGGAGGACGCCGCCACCGCCGAGATCTCGCGCTCGCAGCTGTGGCAGTGGACGGCGACCGGCTCCGAGCTCGCGACCGGCGAACGCGTGACGGCCGACGTGGTGCGCGACGAGATCGACACCGAGATGGGCGCGCTGCGCACGCAGCTGGGCGACGAGGACTTCGGCCGGTACCGCTTCGACGAGGCCAGGACCGTGTTCGAGCGGGTGGCGCTCGGGGACGAGTTCGAGGAGTTCCTCACGCTCCCGGCGTACGAGCTGCTCTGAACGCGGATCGGGGTCGGTCGCTCGGGCGGACCCGTCAGGGTTCTGTCTGTCAGAGCCCTGACACAGAGGGCGGATCCACCCCGAGCGGCGTCAGGGGCCTGTCTGCAGCACGCTGACGGGTGCCTTCGAACGAGCCGACGCCCCACGACACGCCCCCCACACGGGGCCCGGCGACTTCCCCGGCGGGGAGATCCGCGGCCAGCTCTTCTGACCTGACGCCCAGCCGGCGGCCGGTCGACCGGCTAGGACGGCAGCTCGGCCGAACCAGAGCCCGCCGCCGCCGACCCGTTCAGCCGGCCGTCGGCCATCTCCAGCACGCGGTCGAGCCGCGGCGCGAGCAAGACGTTGTGCGTCGCGATCAGGCAGCTCGCGCCGTAGGCCGCGGCCCGGCCGAACGCCTCGAGCACCCGCCGCTCGGAGACCGCGTCCTGGTGCCCCGTCGGCTCGTCCGCCAGGACCAGCCTGGGCGAGAGCACGAGGGCGCGGGCGACCGCGGTCCGCTGCTGCTCGCCGAGCGAGGTCTCCTTGGGGTAGCGGTCGGCCAGGTGCGCGATCGCCAGGTTCTCTATCAGCTCGTCGATGCGCCCGCGGAACTCGCCCAGCCGGCCACTGAGGCGCGCCGGGTACTCGAGGTTCTCGCGCACGGTCAGTTCGTCGAACAGCCCGAGCTTCTGGGGCACGACGGCGAGCTGTTGCCAGCCCGGAACGGCGTCCGTCGAGCCGCCTCGGTCGATGGCACCCGAGTCCGGCCGCTCCCATCCCGCGACGACGTTCAGCAGCGTCGTCTTGCCCGAACCCGATCGTCCGATCAGGCCTACGAGCTCCCCCGAAGCCAGCGTGAGCGAGACGCCGTCGAGCGCGTGCACGACCTCGTCGCCGCGGCGGTACGACTTCGACACGTTTGCGACGTCGAGCACGGACGCGGGCTCGGGGACGAGCGATGCGGGTTCGAGCGGGTCGCCGGTGTCCGGCGGGCGCCAGCGTTCGGCGCGATCGGGTTCGGCGCGGCGGCGGCGCTCGAGTTGCGTCGGCGGAGAGGTCGCCCGCCGCGGTTCGGCCTTCACGTGCGCGCCCGAGACCGCGTGCGACGTCCGCCGGACGCCGTGGTCGAGCTCGAGCGCGTCGTCCGCGCGTCGCATCACCGAGCGGTCGTGCGTCGCCACCACGAACGTCACACCCGCGCGGGCGAGCCTGACCATCGTGTCCATCACGTGCCGCGCTGACGTGCTGTCGAGCTCGGCCGTCGGCTCGTCCGCCACCACGATGCGGGCGCCGCCCATCAGCACCTCGGCGATCGCCGCGCGCTGCTGTTCCCCGCCGGACAGCTCGGAGGGCAGGTGGTCGAGGCGATGCTCGATCCCGAGCGTGGACAGCAGCCGGTCCTGGTCGATCCGCGGTGGCCGGTGCGTGAGGCCGCGCGCGAGGCGGAGGTGCTCGCCCACCGTCAGGTGCGGCAGGAAGTTGTCCGAGGGTCGCTGGAACAGGTAGCCGACGGTCGAACGCCGGAACCGCCGAAGCGTTCGGGCGGAGGCGTCGTGCACGCCGGTCCCCTCGACCACGAGCGTCCCCCCATCGGGTCGGTCGAGTCCCGCGATGAGGCGGAGCAGGGAGGACTTGCCGCTCCCCGAGGGCCCCACCACGGCGAGCAGCGCGGCCTCGGGGACATCGGCCGTGAGCCCCTTGAGCGCCCGAACCTCGCCGCTCGCGGTCCGGTAGGTCTTCACGAGGTCGGTGCAGCGCGCCGCGACCTCGGCCGTTCCCTCAGTCCGCAAGGCGCATCACCTGCCCCAGGTCGGCGGCGCGCGCCCGGCGTTCGACGAGCCAGCCGCCGACGAAGGCCGCGAGCAGCAGCACCGGCGCCGCGATCGCGACGGTGATCACGGGCACCACCGCGATCGGGTCCGGCGGGATCGTCTGGAGCGGGTCGAGTAGCGGGACCGTCAGGCGCGCCGCGGTGATGGCCAGCACCGCCCCCGCCACGTACGCGATGACGAGCATCGCACCCACCTCGGTGGCTGTCGCGATCAGGTGCGCCCACCGCCGCATCCCCATGCGGAGCGACAGGCCGTACGACACGACCTCCGAGCGCTGCCGCGCCTGCAGGTACATCACCATCGCCGCGAACACCAGCAGCGCCGCGAGCAACCCGAGCCCGTTCATCACCAGGAACGTGTCGATCACGGCCGCGATGTACGGGATGTCCTTCACCTCGGCCGCGGTGAGCACCAGGCCCGGGATGAAGCTGAGGCTCGGGAGCGCGGCCCGGACGGCGTCGGGGTCGCCGCGGATCCACAGCTCGTCGCTCGTGCTCGGGCCACTGAGCGGGTTCGCCTGCCCCTCGAACGCCTCGACCAGGCGGTCCGAATCGACCACGACCAGCGGTCGTCGCGACAGCATCCCCGGGAACGCGTCCGCGCGGCCGACGACCTTGACCGGAACGGTCCGCGTGTCGATCGTGAGGCTCGTCGGCGTGGCGTTCGATGCAGAGGCCATGACGATCGGCACCGCGTCGCCCGAACCGTCGCCGAGCCGCGACAGGAGCACGCTCAGGGGCTCGTCCGAGAACGACGGGTCCCAGGAGGCCGCCGAGGCGAACGTGTCGGCGTCGATGCCGACCAGGTCGAACGGCACGTTGGCCCGCAGCAGCCCCGCGAACGGGCGGCGGTCAACCCTGGTAAGCGGGAACGGGAAGTTCGTGGGCGTCTCGTTGACGTCGTCGATCCGTGCCTGCACGTCGCTGCCGACGTAGACACCGGCCTTCGCGTCCACGGTCGCGGCCATCGATCGCGCCACCATCTGCGCCTGCACGAACAGGCCCAGGCAGAGGCCCGACGCGGTGATCAGGAGCAGCGTGAGCTTCGGGCGAGCCGCAAGGCGGTGCGTCGCGAGGTAGGCCGGCACGCCGTACCCGGCGCTCCGGCCGCGGGCCCATCGCAGGAACCAGACGGCGCCGCGCCCGACGAGCGCGACGAACCCGGCGAGAAAGAGCACGGGGAACGCGAACAGCAGCAGGCTGGGCGTCTTTGTATTGAGTGCCTGGTCGACCGTGACCGCGCCTCCCGAACGAAGGCGTTGCAGGATCAGCAGCGAGAGTGCGATCGGGACGATCTCCCACGGCACCTTGCCGAGCACCGCGAAGCGGCTCCGGTGGTGCTCGGACTGGCGCAGGAACGAGACCGTCGAGACGATCGCGATCGCCAGGATCGCCGCCGCCGCCGAGATCCCCGCCGCCCACACGGCCTCCCGCGTGGCGTCGGACGCCAGCATCCCGTTCGGCCCGAACCCGCGGACGAGGGCGATCGCGCAGCCGAGCCCGGCCGTGGCCCCGGCGACGCACGGCACGGCGGCCTCGAGCGCCGCCCGCCCCCCGACCGCCCGGGGC
>JBKPKU010000070.1:0-1501 GCA_046731295.1 Actinomycetota bacterium | reverse complement strand
CGGGCGGAGACGAGACCGCGGCCTCGGCGACCGGGGCAACCTCGGCGTCGGGCGCGACCGGGGCGAGCGGCGAGACGTCGACCGTGAAGCCCCAGCCCGGCCCGAAGGAGGTCGCCTGCGGCGGCGAGGAGCCCAAAGACGCGCTCGAGCCGAAGCCGCAGTTCTCCCAGCCCGAGCAGGTGATCAAGCAGGGGAAGACCTACACGGCGGAGATGCAGACGTCGTGCGGCACGATCACGATCGAGCTGCTCCCGGGCCAGGCGCCGCAGACCGTGAACTCGTTCGTGTTCCTGGCCGAGCAGGGGTACTTCGACGGCCAGCGGTTCCATCGGCTCGACGCGTCGATCGACGTGATCCAGGGCGGAGACCCGACGGGGACGGGTTCGGGAGGCCCCGGTTACTCGATCCCGGACGAGCTCACCGGGAACGAGTCCTACGGGCCGGGCGTGCTCGCGATGGCCAACGGCGGCCCGAACACCGGCGGGAGTCAGTTCTTCATCATCACCGGAGACAGGGGCCACAACCTGGACGCGAACCCCAACTACACGATCTTCGGCCGGGTCACCGACGGCCTGGACGTCGCGAAGAGGATCCAGCAGCTTCCGATCCAGGACCCGAACGCGGCGGCCTCGGGCGACCTCTCGGGGCAGCAGCCGGCGCAGGCCGTGTATATCGAGAAGGTCACGATCCACACCGACTAACGACTAGGCTGGCCTTCGCCCGGGTGTCGGAACAGGCAGACGAATCGCTCTTAAAAAGCGAGGGCCTCACGGCCATGTGGGTTCGAATCCCACCCCGGGCACGTATGGCGCGTCGGACCTCCGGCGGGTCCCGCTCCTGGTTGCCGTCCCCTAGGGGGATGGGGGTTCGGTGCACCGTGCCGGGGTCTCGTACCAGTCGCCGGCGGCGGCCTGTTGCTCGGCCTTGGCGAAGATCTCCAACAGCTCCACGTTGATCGGCTTCAGGATCCCCTCTTCCGTTGGAGCCTCACAGTGCCACCCGGCGATCGCGTACCCCCAGGCCTCTTCCGCGCTCGTGGTCTCGACCACGTCCGGGCGTCCCCGGACGGAGACGTACACGATCGTGCCTCCGATCATCGCGTCCGCGACCAGGAAGGCTGCCGCGATCAGGAGCATCCGCTTCATGTCGTTCGGCGAAACATCTCAGGGAGAGCGGGGCGCGTAGACGTAGAGGCTCGTGTTCCTTGCCTCGACCAGCGTGTAATTCCGCGCGATCGCGTCCGCGACTCTCGTTCCGAACTGCATCGTGTACCAACCCTCGGGAGCGTCGTTCAGGGGATAGAGGAGGATCACGCGGTCGAATCCGTGATGCTCCAGCCTCTCGACGAGCGCCGTGAGCGCTTCCGGGTCCCGCGCACCGATCGTGGGCAGCGTGAAGGGATCCAACACCACCGGGACCTGGCCCCGCGCGATCGGGATCGATGCATCCTCGGACAGGATCCGATCATCGGGGCCGACGACACGGTCCAGGAACGTGCTGT
>JBKPKU010000069.1:0-1254 GCA_046731295.1 Actinomycetota bacterium | reverse complement strand
GACCACCAGGATCGCGCCGTCGACCTGGGCGGCGCCGGTGATCATGTTCTTGATGTAGTCGGCGTGGCCGGGCATGTCCACGTGGGCGTAGTGGCGGGTGTCGGTCTCGTACTCGACGTGGGCGATCGCGATCGTGATGCCGCGCTCGCGCTCCTCCGGCGCCTTGTCGATCTCGTCGAACGGGGTGAACTCGGCAAGGCCCTTGTCGGCCTGGCGCTTGGTGATCGCGGCCGTGAGCGTGGTCTTGCCGTGGTCGATGTGGCCCATCGTGCCGATGTTGACGTGCGGCTTGGTGCGCTCGAACTTCTTCTTGCCCATCGCTCCTCTTCTCCTGACCTCTGAATCTGTGGGCTACTCGCCCCGAACCCGGGCCACGATCTCCTTGGAGATGTTGGCCGGCACCTCGTGGTAGGCCTGCAGCTGCATCGGCGTGTGCGACGCGCGCCCCTGGGTGCGCGAACGCAGGTCGGTCGCGTAGCCGAACAGCTCCGCGAGCGGAACCAGCATCCGGATCGCCTTCTGGCCGCTGCGGTCGTCGATGCGCTCGATCCGTCCGCGGCGCGCCGTCGCATCGCCCATGACCTCGCCCATGAACTCCTCGGGCGTGATCACCTCGAACTCCATAACGGGCTCGAGCAGGACCGGACCGGCGCGGCGCGCGGCCTCCTTCAGCGCGATCGAGCCGGCGATCTTGAACGCCATCTCCGACGAGTCCACCTCGTGGTACGTCCCGTCGGTCAGCGTCGCGCGCATGTCGACGAGCGGGTAGCCGGCGAGCACCCCGGTCTCCATCGCCTCCTGTATGCCCTGGTCGACCGACGGGATGAACTCGCGCGGGATCTTGCCGCCCACGATCTTGTTGATGAACTCGTAGCCCCCGCCTTCGCCCGTCGGCTCCAGGTCGATGTACACGTGGCCGAACTGGCCGTGCCCGCCGCTCTGCCGCACGAATCGGCCCTGAACCTTCGAGACGGGCTTGCGGATCGTCTCGCGGTAGGCGACCTGCGGCTTTCCGACGTTGGCGTCGACGTTGAACTCGCGCCGGAGCCGGTCGACGATGATGTCGAGGTGCAGCTCGCCCATCCCCGAGATCACGGTCTGCCCGGTCTCGTCGTCGTACTTGACGACGAACGTCGGGTCCTCGTCCTGGAGCTTGCCGAGGCCGGTGCCCAGCTTGTCCTGGTCGGCCTTGGTCTTGGGCTCGACGGCGACCGAGATGACCGGCGTGGGGAAGCTGATCGACTCCAGGACGAT
>JBKPKU010000068.1:0-5668 GCA_046731295.1 Actinomycetota bacterium | reverse complement strand
CGTCCCAGTCGGCGACGAAGCCGTCGTTGGCGTGTTCGGGCATCAGCGTTCTCCTCGCTCGATCTCTGCGACCTGCTCGAGGCGCCGCACATGTCGGCCGCCCTCGAACTGTGTGTCCAACCACAGCTGCGCGATCTCCTTGGCCAGCTGCACGGCGACGATGCGGCCCCCCATCGCGAGCACGTTCGCGTCGTTGTGGCGGCGGGAGAGCTCGGCCAGGTGCAGGTCGTTGCACAACACCGCGCGCGCGCCGTGCACCTTGTTGGCGGCCAGCTGCTCCCCCTGCCCCGAGCCCCCGAGGACGATCCCTCGGTCGGCCCGGCCGTCCACCACCGCACGCGCGGCCGCGGCGCAGAACTGCGGGTAGTCGACCGTCTCCTCGGAGTGGGTCCCGAAGTCCAGGACCTCGTGCCCCCGCTCGGCCAGGTAGGCCTTGAGCTCCACCTTGAGGGGATACCCCGCGTGGTCGCAGCCGATGGCGATCCTCACGGCTCGTCCCTTTCGACGGTGGTTGCTACGGCGGCGTCCGCGCGCCCGAGCAGGCCGTCGACGAGCCTCGCGCACCACTCGTCCAGCTCCCACGCCACCGACCGGAACGACTCCAGCGGCATGCCGAGCGGGTCGGGCACGTCCTCGTCGCCCGGATTGCCGGCGAACCCGCTCGCGCGCAGCGCGTCGGCGGCCGCGACGTGGGACGCCAGGTCGCCGCCCGACGCGGGCGGCAGCGCCTCGAGCAGTCGAACGAGCTCCTTGAGCGTGAACGTCCGCGGCGCCGCATCGGGCTTCTGCGTCACGACGGCGCGCGCGTGTTCGCCGGCGATCCCCAGGACCAGGGTCGCGGACGTGATGTCGGGGGCCGTCAGCTCGCGGGCTCGGTGGTCGGAGATGTCGACGCCGCGCTCGGCGGCGGCCTCGACGCTGTTCGGGTCCGCCCTCGAACCCGACCAGCCCATCGTGCCGGCCGAGGCGACGGTGGGGGCGCTCGCGCCTAGCCTGTTCTCGAACGCCGCGCGCAGCAGACCCTCGGCGATGGGTGACCGGCAGACGTTGCCGGTGCACACGACCAGGATCGACGCCATGGTGGCTCGCGAGTCTACACGCGCCTCCTCGGGACCCGGACCGGCGCGATCAGGCGGTTCGGCGCAATGCCTCGCGCACGTCGTCCTCGGATACGGCGCCCGCGCGGAGCATCCGCGGCTCGCCGCTCGTGAGGTCGACCACGCTGGACGCCACCTGCCCGAGCGGCCCGTCGGCGCACAGATAAACCTCCACCGTCTCGCCGAACACGCCGAGCAGTTCCTCGCACGTCGCAGGCGTCGGCTCCCCGCTGCGGTTCGCGCTCGTGACCGCGAGCGGACCCGTGCGCGCGAGCAGCGCGAGGGTCAGGGCATGGTGCGGCATCCGAACCCCGATCGTCCCGGGATCGCCGCCGAGGTCCCACCCGCGCGACGCCACCGCGCGACGCAAGACGATCGTGAGCGGCCCCGCCCAGAACGAGACCGCGAGCGCCTCGGCGCGCTCGTCGAACGCCGCGATCGCCCTGGCGGACTCGATCGACGGGACCAGCACCGGGAGCTCGACATGCCTCGGTCTAGCCTTGGCCTCAAACAGCCGGGCGGTCGCGGCGGGGTCGTCGGGCCGGGTCCCGATCGCGTAGACGGTGTCCGTCGGGAACACGATCGGCGCGCCGTCGAGAGCGGCGGCCGCAGCCTGCTCGACGGGCGTCTGCGTGCTCACGGCATCCGGGCGAGCACGACGCGGTCGCGGCCGGCCAGGTCGCGCCCGACGCGGACGCGGGTGAAACGGCGCGCGAGCAACGCGGCCACCCTCTCGCCCTGACGCGCGTCGATCTCGAACGCTAGCGCACCGCCGCTCCGAAGCCACCGCGGCGCCTGGTCCGCGAGCCGGCGGTGGACCTCGGTCCCGCCCGCGAGCGCCAGCCGCGGATCCGCGCGCACCTCGGCGGGTAGGTCGTCGATCTCCTCCGGCGGCACGTACGGCGGGTTGCTCACGATCACGTCCACCCACCCGCGCAGCTCCGCCGGCAGCGGCTCGAGCAGATCGCCCTCGATCACGGTGACGTCGAGGCCGAGGCGTGCGGCGTTCGCGCGGGCAAGCTCGACCGCCTCGGCCGACAGGTCGGTCCCGAACACCGTCGCGTCGGGTCGCTCATCCTTGATCGCGAGCGCGATCGCGCCGGTTCCGGTACCGGCATCCACGACGAGCGGGTCCTCGCGGTCGCCGAGCGTCGCCAGCGCGTGGTCGACGAGGATCTCGGTCTCGGGGCGCGGGACGAAAACGCCCGGCCGAACCTCCAACGTGATCCTTCGGAACGCCTGTTCCCCCGTCAGGTGCTGCACGGGTGTGCCCGTGCATCGCTGGCAGATCGCGCGCCCGAACATCCGCGCCTCGCGCGCGTCGAGTCCCGCATCCCGCGCGTACAGCCCGGCGCGGTCGGTCCGCAGGACGTGCATCAGCAAGACCTCGGCGGTCTCCTTCGGACTCTCGACGTCGTGGCGGTCGAGGTAGTCCGCGGCTCGCTGCAGGATCTCGGACGTCCGCACGTCACTCCTCCCCGGCCAACTGCTCCGCCCGCTCGGCGTTCTGAAGCGCCTCCACGAACGCGTCCAGATCGCCCTCGAGCACGTCCTGCAGTCGATGCACGGTCAGCTTGACGCGGTGATCGGTGACGCGGTTCTCGGGGAAGTTGTAGGTGCGGATCTTCTCGGCGCGCTCGCCCGTCCCGACCTGCGACTTGCGCGCCGCGGACTCCTTCTCGGCCGCCTCCTGCTGCGCCTGCTGCAGCAGCCGGGCGCGCAGGTAGCGCATCGCCTTCTCGCGGTTCTGCAGCTGCGAGCGCTCCTCCTGGCTCCCGACCACGATACCGGTGGGCAGGTGCGTGATCCGGACGGCCGAGTCGGTGGTGTTGACCGACTGACCGCCCGGCCCGGAGGAGCGGAACACGTCCACCTTCAGGTCCTCGGGACGGATCTCGACCTCGACGTCCTCGGCCTCGGGCAGGACGGCCACCGTCGCCGTCGACGTGTGGATCCGCCCCGACGACTCGGTCACCGGCACACGCTGGACGCGGTGCACCCCCGACTCGAACTTCAGCCGCGCGAACGCGTCTTTGCCCTTGACCTCGAGGACGACCTCCTTGAAGCCGCCGAGGTCCGAGGGCGAGGCCGACAGCACGTCGGTCCTCCACCGCTGGCGCTCGGCTTCGTGTCGGTACATCTCGAACAGCGTCCCGGCCCACAGCGCGGCCTCGTCGCCGCCGGCGCCCGCCCGGATCTCGACCACGACGTCCTTGCCGTCGTTCGGGTCCTTCGGGATCAGAAGCGTCTCGAGGCGCGAACGCAGCTCGGTGGCGCGGGCGTCGGCGGACTCGGCCTCGTCGCGCAGGAACCCGGCCATCTCCGGGTCGGACTCCTCCTTGGCGAGCGAGCGCGCCTCCTCGGCTTGCTGCAGGGCCGACCGGTATTCGCGGTAGGGCGCGACGATCTCGCCGAGCTCGGCCAGGTCCTTGCCGAGCCGGCGCAGGCGATCCTGATCGCGCGCCACGTCGGGCTCGGCCATCTCGGCCTGCAGCCGCTCGTGGCGCAGCTCGATCTCGGCGAGCCGATCCGAAAGGTCCATGCCTCGATTATCCCGGCACGGACCGGGGCCTACGACGTCGCTAGGCGGGATCGTCCTCCTTGCCCCAGTCCAGATCCAGGGCGGGGATGTCTGGGAGGTCGAGCCTCATCGCGTCGGTCCCCTCCCACAGCTCTTCGTAGGACGGGTCCATGACGGGCTCCTCGTCCTCCGGCGTGTGGTCGTACGCCGCCCGGGGCGCCTCACCGACCACGATCGGCTGCTCGGCCTCCTCCGAGGTCTCGAGGGGGGCCTCGCCGGAGGTCGAGTCGTCGAACAGGTCCTCGATCGACGCGAGGGCCGGGAGCGTGACCTGGACGTCCATCGCGCTCTCGAGGTCGCGCGCCACGCCGATCAGCCGCTCCTGCATCGACGCGAGCTGGTCCACCAGCGCATCGCGGCGCGCGGACAGGCCGGCGAGGGTGCGGTCGGCCTGCTTGCGCGCGTTGCGCACGGCCTCGTCGGCAAGCGAGCGGGCCTCCTCGGCCTTGGTCTGCGCGTCTGTCCGGATACGGTCGGCGTCCGCGCGGGCCTCGCGCGTCAGCCGGTCGGCGTCGGTCGCGGCCTCGCCGCGGATCGTCTCGGCAGCCTTGTCGGCCTCGCGGATCACGCTGGACACGCGTTGCGCGAGCTTGTCGTAGGGGTCCTCGTGCCGCTGGGCGCTGGTGCGGATCGCGGTCTCGGCCTCCTGCTGGGCCTCGCGGAGCATGACGCGCATGAGCTCGATCTGGTCGGCCAGCTGCTCCAAGTAGGCACGCACCTGGTCGGGGTCGTAGCCCCTCCTGATCGTGACGAACTCCCGGCGCCGGATCTGGTCGGCCGAGATCAGGACAGGGAGGTCGAGGTTCGTCGCGGACATGGGGAAGCCTCCTCGAACACTCGGGTCGGGTTCCGCACGCTACACCCGTCAGGCCACGATGCAAGTACCTGGGGGGTTCGGGTGCTGTACAGCGATCAGGTCTCGGCGGGCTGCTCCGCCTCCCGGCGCAGGACCTCGGTGAACGAGGCGATCGCGACCTCGACCTGCGAGCGGTCCGGGGGCTTGGTGGTGATCCTCTGCAGCCACAGGCCGGGCACCATGAAGGCGTGGATCACGCGCGAGTTCGGGAAGCGCGCGCCAAGCCGCAGCAGCTCGAACGCGATCCCGGCGATGATCGGGATCGCGATGATCCGCGACCCGATCCTCCACCACACGCCAGGGCTCCCGAACAGCGCGAACACGAAGATCGTGATGACCATCACCAGCAGCAGGAAGTTGGTCCCGCACCGCACGTGGAGCGTCGGGTAGGCGTCAACGCGCTCTGGGACGAGCGGCTCGTCGTGCTCGAAGGCGGCGATCGTCTTGTGCTCGGCACCGTGGTACTCGAACACGCGACGGATGTCCTTGGTCCGCCCGATCAGCAGCAGGTAACCCAGGAACAGCGCGACGCGGAACACGCCTTCGAGCGCGTTGACCAGGACGCTCGAGTCGACGCTCTCGCCGACCCAGCGGAACGCCACCGCCGGCAACACGATGAAAAGGCCCAGGAAGATCACCGCGGCGATCACGATCGACAGGCCCATCTGTCCCGACGACAGGCGTTCGTCCTCAGACACGGACTCGCGCGCCGAGACCGACAGGGCCTTGAAGCCGATCGCCAGGGCCTGCCCCAGCGCGATCACGCCGCGGACGAACGGCTTGGTCAGGATCCGGTGGCGCTTGGCCACCGAGTCGATGTCGTGGGACTCGATATGCAGGTCGCCGGCGGGCCGGCGAACCGCGACCGCCCACACGTCGCGGCCGCGCATCATCACCCCCTCGACGACGGCCTGGCCGCCGTAGAAGTGGTTGGGTCGCGTGGCTTCGTCGGCCATGCGGCTCGCGAACGGCTAGGCCTGCTGGGGCTCGACCGGTGTGTCCTCGGCGGGCGCCTCGGCCGGCGACTCGTCGGCGGGCCGCTCCGCGGCGGCCGCGGTCCGGGCCCTGTCTCTTATACACATCTCCGAGCCCACGAGACTGTGTTAGTAATCTCGTATGCCGTCTTCTGCTTGA
>JBKPKU010000067.1:0-2974 GCA_046731295.1 Actinomycetota bacterium | reverse complement strand
CCTCCAAGGCCAAGGAGTCGTCCTCCTCGTGACCCGGGCGCAGATCGGGGTTTTCGGAGGGTCGGGCCTGTACTCGCTGCTCGCGGACGCGGAGGCCGTGGAGGTCGACACGCCGTTCGGGCCGCCCTCGGCGTCACCGGTCGTGGGGACGGTCGGCCCCTACCGCGTCGCGTTCGTCCCGCGCCACGGCGTCAAGCACCAGTTCCCGCCGCACAGGATCAACTACCGCGCGAACCTGTGGGCCATGAAGGAGCTGGGGGTCGAACGGATCCTGGGGCCCTGCGCCGCCGGGTCGCTGCAGGCGAGCGTCCCGATCGGCGAGTTCGTGGTGTGCGACCAGGTGGTCGACCGGACCCGGACGCGGCCACACACGTTCTACGACGGCCCCGAGACCACCCACGTGTCGTTCGCGGACCCGTACTGCGCGACGATGCGCCCGATCGTCGTGGACAAGGCCCGCGAGCTCGACATCGGGGTGCACGACGGCGGCACGATGGTCGTGATCGAGGGCCCACGCTTCTCCACGCGCGCCGAGTCCGCCTGGTTCAACCGGATGGGGTGGCAGGTGATCGGCATGACCGGGTACCCGGAGGTCGTCCTCGCACGAGAGCTCGAGATGTGCTACGCGAACGTCTCGCTCATCACCGACTACGACGTCGGCGTGCCCGACGCGCCGCCCGTGTCCCATGATGAGGTCGTCGGGGTGTTCGGACGGAACGTCGCCAAGGTGCGTGAGCTGCTGTTCGGCGTGATCCCGTCCCTGCCGGCCGAACGCGACTGCGAGTGCGCGACGGCGCTGGCCGACGCCCGCGTCGAGGTCGAGGTGGAGTGATGGCCGACAAGGTCCTGGTCACGATCGAGATGCGGTTCACCACCGAGGACGAGCCCGAGCAGCTGGGCGAACGCGTTCGCGAGGCGGCCTCGCTGATCGTCGGCAAGGACGCGCTCGAGGACTTCCGCCTACGCGTGCTCCCCCTCGCCCCGCCGAAGCCGCCGCGTTCGGTGTGACCGCGCTCGGTGTGACCGAGTTCACAGACGCCCGGATCCGACTCGCGTAGCGTCCGCCCTCCCCGAGTGGAGGTCGGCGTGTTCGTTCGACGGTGGTCCCTTCGGTCCAAGGCGCTTCTGCTGCTGGCCGTCGCGGCCGGCATCGGCTCGTTCACGATCGTCCGCGGGTACGCGGCGGAGCTGGACGCGCTGCGGCCGGAGCTCGGCGACCGGGTCTCGGTCGTGGTCGCCGGCCGCGCGCTCGCGCGCGGGGTCGTGCTGGCTGCTGAGGACGTTCGCGTCGAACGCATCCCATCTGCCTACGCCCCGCCGGCCGCGTTCGGCGCGGTCGCGAGCGTGGTCGGGCGAACGATCGCCACGGACCTCGCCGCCGGCGAGGCCGTCACCCGAACCCGGGTGGGCGGCGCGGGCGGACCGGTCGCCTCGCTGGTCGCGAGCGGCCTGCGCGCGTTCGTCGTCACGTCCGGGCTGCCGCCGGGCGTGCTCGAACCCGGCGACCGCGTCGACGTGATCGCGACGTTCGGCGGCCCGCGCCCCTACACGGACACCGTCGGCACCGACCTCGAGGTGCTGTCGATCGTCGAGGACAAAGAAGGGACGTTCCAGGCGGGCGGCCCCTCGGGGCCATCGCTCGTCCTGCTCGTGAGCGAGGAGACGGCCGAGCAGCTCGCGCACGCGACGGCGTTCGGGCGCATCACCGTGACGATCGCGCCGCTCGACGCGGCCTGATCGCCTTCCCGGCGCCGCCGAACGCCCGGATAGGATGGGCGCGCTTCCCGCCCCGTCCCAAGGAGCGCACCCTGACCATCCTGCAGGCGGTCGTCCTCGGCATCACGCAGGGCGTGACCGAGTTCGCGCCGATCTCGAGCTCGGGACACCTGATCATCGTCCCGTGGCTGTTCGACTGGCCGATCCTGACGAACCCGGACCTGAACAAGACCTTCGACGTCGCGCTGCACATCGGGACGCTCGTCGGAGCACTCGTGTACTTCCGGCACGACGTCGCACGCTACGCGGCGGCCTGGCTCCGCTCGATCGGCGCTCGGCGCATCGAGACGACGGACCAGCGGCTTGCCTGGGCGCTCGTGATCGGCACGATCCCGGCGGTGATCGCCGGGGCGACGCTCGAGGGCTTCATCCAGGACGAGCTCGGACAGCCCTGGCTCATCGCGATCATGCTGGTCGTGTTCGGCATCGTGCTGTACGTGGTCGACCGCGTGATGGCGGCGAGGCGGCATCTGGAGGACCTCGCGGTTCGGGACGGCCTGATCCTGGGCGTCGCGCAGGCGATCGCGCTGCAGCCGGGCGTTTCGCGTTCGGGCGTGACGATGACGGCGGCGCGCGCGTTGACGTTCGACCGCGAGACCGCCGCCCGCTTCTCGTTCCTGCTGTCGCTGCCCGTGATCGCCGGCGCCGGCCTCTACAAGGGTGCGGAGGTCGTGAGCGAGGGCATCCCGGCTGGTATGGCGGGCCCGTTCGTCGCCGGGATGATCGCCTCCGCCGTGAGCGGGTTCCTCGTGATCGCGTTCCTCCTGCGGTACCTGCGCCGGCACGACTTCGCGCTGTTCATGTGGTTCCGGATCGCCGTGGCTGCGCTGATCTTCATCGTGATCGCAAGCGGCGCTCGCCCGGCCACGATCTGATCTTTCTCGCCTGAGTGTCGCCCGGATTAGCTGGTCATTTCTGCTTGGAAACCTGTACGCTCCGGTTCCATGGCGGAGGCCTATCGCATCGGCGAGGCGGCCGCGATCCTCGGCGTTCGGGTCGAGACCCTCCGGCGCTGGGAGCGCGAGGGCAGGCTGAAGACCAAGCGGACCGCCGGCGGCCAGCGACTCGTGCCGGCCGCCGAGGTGGCCCGCCTCCTCGCCGAACGCCATGGCCACCAGCGCGTCTCCGCGGGCAGCGTCCGCAATCGCTTCCCCGGCGTGGTGATCGACGTCAAGAAGGACAAGGTCGCCGCGACCGT
>JBKPKU010000066.1:0-3458 GCA_046731295.1 Actinomycetota bacterium | reverse complement strand
GGGTACGACGTCGCGTACCTCGTCCACCAGATCCGGCGCGAGCTCGGACTCACCCAGCACTGGCCGATCGTGATCGCGGGGATCGGGAACCTCGGGCACGCGCTCGCGAACTACTGGGGGTTCGCCGAGCGCGGCTTCCGGCCCGCCGCCCTGGTGGACAACGACTCGGCCAAGGTGGGGGAGGTCGTGGGCGGCCTGGCGATCCGCCCGCTGGAGGACGTGCCGGTGATCGCGCGCGAGCACGACGCGCTGATCGGCGTGATCTGCACCCCGGCGACCTCGGCCCAGGCGGTCGCCGACGCCATGGTGCAGGCGGGGATCCGCTCGATCCTGAACTTCGCGCCGGTCGCGCTCGTCGTGCCCGAGGGCGTCTCGGTGCGCAAGGTGGACCTGGCGGTCGAGCTGCAGATCCTCACCTACTACGAGCAGCGCAAGGCGGCGCTGGCCGAGGTCAGGGGCCGGCGCAGCGCGCCCGCGAACGCCTAAGGCCTATTTCGCGATCGTGATCCAGAGCGCGATGAAGATGATGATGACCGTGATACCGAACAGGATGAACTGCACGGCTCCCTGATCGATCAGCGGCGCTTCCTGCGCGAGCATCATCGGTCCTCCTAGGCGGGTCCGTACCACGGGGGGGCGGTCCCGCCCGTCAGGATCTCCTTGCGCTTGCGTTCGGCCCTGTCGAGGAACGGCAGGTGCGCCCCGAACAGCACCGTCGAGCCGATCAGGAACATCCACGAGTACCGGGGGACGCTCCCCGAGTCGTGGCGAAGGTACACCGTCAGGATCGGGCCGCCGTCGGTGAAGAACCCGTGCGCCGCCGCGAGCGAGACGCCGTCGTCGGTCGCGTAGAACTCGATGTTCTGCACGGTGAAGTCCGAGGTCTGGATCGCGCCCGGCTCGAACGCGTTCTTGCCGATCTCGGCGTTGGCCTGCTCGGCCATGTAGGCCTGCACGGCCGAGGTCACCGACTGGACCGAGGCGGTGTCGTTGTCGTTGGTCCCGGGTTCTCGCCAGCCGCCGCCCGGGTACTGCGCGAACGCCTCGTACACGGGCTCGGGGCTGGTCCCGATGGACTCGACCACCCATGCGGGCTCGGTGCCTCGGGGGCCGAGGTTCACCGGGGTGTTCGGGCCCTGCGAGATGAGGAAGCCCGTCAGCCACACCGTGGACAGAATCATCATCCAGCCGAAGAACGAGACGGCCACGACCAGGTACCCCATCCGCCGCCCGAACACGGCCGACGTCATCACCAGGACGCTGCCGACGAACAGGACGAAGCCCATGGTCACGGCGAGCGCGCCCTTGACGATCGTCTCGCACCCGATCTCGAACCCGAGGCAGTTGGCGGCGAGCATCAGAACTCGACGTTGGTGGTCGGGTTCGGCTTCTTGGTCACGTCGCCGCCGAGGAACTGGTCGACGGCCTTGGTCACGGCCTCGGGGTTGGTGCACACGTTCTGGTTGTCCGGCACCTTCTGGATACTGACGAGGTAGTTGATGATGTCGTTGATCTGCTGGTCGCCGAGCGCCCCCGCGAACCGGATGCTCCAGGACGGCATGATCCCCCTGCCCTGCTCGATCGTCGTCTGGATGTCACGCAGGCCGTAGATCAGCGGGTGGCCCGTGAACGGGCCGCCGCAGACCGTGGTCAGGTTCGGGGTCTGGATCGGCGTCCCGGTCTGCGTGTTCAGGATGACGCTGCCCTGCAGCGTCGCGCCGTGGCAGTTGACGCACCCGACGCCGCCCTGGTTCTCCTCGGAGTACACCTGGACGGCGTGGGCGCCGCGGTCGATCGCGGCCTGGTTCATGAGCTGCTCCTGCTCGAGGTTGCGGTCGGGTTCGAACAGCCATACGGCCGGCACCCAGATCACGAAGAACAGCACCAGGAGCACCCCCCAGCCCTGCAGCTTCTGCAGCAGCGGCGTCTCGAGGTCGGGGTCGGACGGCCCTGGCCGCATCGCGTTGGGGATGTCGGCCCCCTCGCGGCGCCGGCCGCGAAGGACCAGGATCCCGCCCGCGATCGCGATGGAGATCGCCCCACCGACGGCCAGGATGATGCCCTGGGCCTGGCTGAGGCCGAGCATCACTGGACCGCCACGCAGAACGGCCCGGCCGGCGGCTTGTGCGTGGTGTTGGTCCCGCGCGGGGGACCGAGGATCACCTCGGCCGTGTCGACCATCACGTCGCCGTTGGAGGACACGGTCACCTTGAAGCGGTCCATGCCGTGGGGCGCCGGCCCGAGCTGGTACTCGCCGGCGGTGTTGTACTTCGAGCCGTGGCATGGGCACTCGAACCATTGCGAGCTCGGGCAGAACGGGACGCGGCAGCCCAGGTGCACGCACCGCTGGTACAGCGGCATGATCCCGTCGGTCGTGACGCCTTCCTCCGCGTAGTCGACGTCGCCCGACGGCTTGCCGCTGTACTTGACGATGTAGAAGCGCCCGGTGCCCGAGTAGAACGGCAGGTTGTTGTCGTTGATGAAGCCGAGGATGTCGTCGAGCTTGCCGGCGTTGATCACCGAGCCGAACCCGCCTCGCAGGTTCGGCCACAGGAACGCGATCGTCGCGCCGCCGAACTCGGCCGTGAATACCAGCAGCGAGGCCACGAGCGAGCGGCGGAAGAACTCGCGCCGGCTGACCGGCTTGGGCGCGGGCGGGGCCGGCTCGCCGAACAGGACGGCGGTCGCGGCCGCGTCGGCCTCCCGCTGGGCACGGCGCGAGCGGGCGAACGACAGCCCGAAGAAGATCGCGAACAGGTCGACGACCACGATCACGACGATCGCGACCACGGTCCCGCTGGACAGGGCGAGGACGGGGGTCATAGGTCGAAGAAGATCCCCTGGGCCCAGGGCCAGACCCAGTTGTACCCGGTGCCCCGGAAGAACGAGCCGATGATCGTCAGCGTCGCCCCGAACATCATCAGCATCGTGAACAGCGTGATCGCGATCTTGCGGTCGCCGGGCTTGATGCTCGGGTTGCGATCCACGAACGGGGCCACGGCGAGCGCGAGGAGCACGAGGGTGGGGGCGAACAGCACGCCTGCCACCATCGGGTGGAAGTAGCGCAGCAGCTCCTGCAGGCCGAGGAAGTACCACGGCGCCTTGGATGGGTTCGGCGTCAGGTTCGGGTTGGCGAGCTCGCGTAGCGGCGCGTTGACGAACGTCGAGAAGACCGTGAGCGCGGCGAGCACGATCAGCATCGCGACGAACTCCTCGATCAGGAGGTGCGGCCACACGTTGATGCGGTCGCCCTGTTCGCGTTCGACGCGCTGTATGCCCTCGGGCGGGACCAGCGCGAGCAGCCGGTGCTTCTCGGGGGCGCCCTTCTTGGGTTCGGGCACGTTGCCGGTGGGCGGGGGCGCCTGGCGTTCGGGGGCGGTGATCGTGGCCGTTCCCACCGCGGCCGCCGCGGGCGCAGCAGCAGCCGGAGCCGCGGCGGCCGGAGCCGCCGCCACGGG
>JBKPKU010000065.1:0-9665 GCA_046731295.1 Actinomycetota bacterium | reverse complement strand
CCGCGTGACCCGCATCGCCGTGCTCGGTGCCGGCGCGATGGGGAGCGCGGCGGCCGTCCTGCTCGCCCGGCACGCCGAGGTCGACCTGCTGGTGATCGACGTCGACGCCGCCCGCGCGGCCCGGGTGGCCGAACGCGCGGGAGGGGAGGCCCGCGTCCTGAACGCGGACGATCGCGTCGCCACCGCGCTGAAGGACGTCTCGGCCGTGGCGGCATGCCTGCCATACAGACTGAACCTCGAGGTGATGGAGGCGGCCCTGGCCGCCGGCTGTCACTACGCCGATCTCGGCGGCCTGTACCACGTGACGCTCAAGCAGTGGGGGTTGCACGACCGGTTCCGGGACGCCGGACTGTCGGCCGTCTTGGGGATCGGGTCGGCGCCCGGCATCACGAACGTCCTCGCGCGCCTGGGCGCCGACGAACTCGACTCGGTGAGGTCGATCGACATGGTGAACGGCGCGGTCGACCTGTCCGAGGGCGGCGCCACGTTCGGCGTGCCGTACTCGGCCGAGACGATCCTGGACGAGTTCACCTTGCCGGCGATGGTGTTCGAGGACGGTGAGCTCCGGGAGGTGGCCGCCGGCTCCGGCGTCATCGACTGGGCCTTCCCCGAACCGATCGGGACGCAGCCGGCCATGTACACGCTGCATTCGGAGCCGGCGACGCTGCCCAGGACGATCCCCGGTGTTCGGGACGTGCGGTGGCGCCTCGCGCTGCCGCGGGCCGTGCACGATGGGTTCGCTTTCCTGGTCGAGGCCGGCCTCGCCTCGCGCGACCCGGTGATGACCCCGAGCGGGCCGGTGGTGCCTCGCGACGTGCTGGCCGCCGTTTTGAACCGGCTCTCGGCGCCCGACGGCGAGCCCGCCGACCGCGAGGCGATCGACGTCCGGGTCGCCGGCGCCAGGGACGGGCAGGAGGCCGTGTTCCGGGCCCTGGCGCGCTTCTCGCCGAGCCCCGAGGGCCTGTCGGCCGGCGCGTTCGGCACCGCGATCCCGATCGCGAGCGCGGTTCGGTGGCAGGCCGAGGGCCGCCTGCCGCCCGGCGTCCACCCGCCCGAGACCGCGTTCGACGCCCGGGCGCTCATCCGTGACCTCGAGGCAGAGGGCGTCGAGGTCGACACCGAGTTCCTTCCCTGACCCTTTGGCCTTGATCCTTTGGCCTTGATCCTTTGGGACAGACCTTCACCCTCCGCCGTCCGCGCCGTACCCTGGAGTCGTGGGCACGCTCGCGCTGATCCTGATCCCGGCCGCCCTGTTCGTCGGGGCGGTGGCCCTGGTGCTCGCGCTCCGCAACGGCCGCGTCGCCCAACCCGGCCGCCGGTGGTGGGGCTACCCGGGCGCCTGGATCGCGATGTCGGCCGTGTTCGTCCTGCTGGGCGCCATGTTGTTCCCTCGACTGCTCGGGTTCACGTTCGTCTTCCTGCCGCTGATCTGGATGCGGAGGTTCGGCCGACGCCGGGAGCCGCAGGATCGGAGCCGGCACGACGACGATCGCTGGCGCGAGGACGACCGCTAGCTCACTCGCCGGCTCCGAACACGCGGTCCGCGAACGCCCCCACGGCCTCCGCCGCCTCCTTCTCGCGCCGCCACAGGAAGTGGTCGGTGCCGGCCAGGATCACGACCTCCGCGTTCGGCAGCGCGCGCCCGAGGGACTCGAGCCGCGGCCGCGGGCAGTAGACGTCGCCCTGGCCGGCCAGCAGCAGCATCGGCCTTCGGAACGTCCGCAGCTCCGCGGCCGGCGGGATCGGCGGGACGTCGATGTCGGCCGGGTCGAGCGGTGGTGCGATCAGGGCGAGCCCCGAAACGCGTTCGTCGCCGAGCCCCTCGCGCAGGGCGACCGCGGCCCCGAACGACCACCCGCACACCAGCGTCGGCCCGTCCGACTCCTGACGGACGCGGCCGATCGCCGCGTCCACGTCCTCGGTCTCGGCGCGTCCGCCGGCGTAGGTGCCGGCGCTGCCCATCGTGCCCCGGAAGTTGAACGACAGCACCACGAACCCGCGCCGGGCGAGCCGGTTGCGGATCGCCCACAGGATCGGGTGGTCCTTGCTGCCGCCGTGGCGGGGGTGGGCGTGACAGATCACCGCCGAACCTACGACCTCGCCCTCCGGCCGCCGCAGCTCGCCCTCCAGCGAGACGCCGTCCTCGGTCCCGAAACGCATCGCCTCCACGTTTGGGACGATGCCAGCCGTGTCGAGCAGGCGACAACAGGCGGGCACGGGGTTCGCGATCCGCGACCCGCTGCCGTGGAGGGATCTCTCGGCGATCGTGTCCTCCGCCGAGCAGGCCGGCTACCGCGCGCTCTTCCTGCCCGAGATCCTGGGGCGCGACGCCCTGGTCACGCTCGGGATGATGGCGGGGGAGACCCGCCGGCTCCTGCTCGGCACCGGCGTGATCCCGATGCGATCGCGAACCCCGCGGCTCACGGCGATGGCAGCGGCCACCGCGCACGAGCGTTCGGGCGGCCGCCTGATCCTGGGGATCGGCACCGGCGGATCCGGCCGGGGCGCCCTGGACGCGCTCCGCGCGACCGTATCGGAGGTCCGAACGCTCCTGGCCGGCGAGCCGGACCAGGACGGCGAACAGCTCTCGCTGGACCCGGGATCGCCCTTGCCGATCTGGGTCTCGGCACTGGGGCCCCGGGCGATGCGCCTGGCCGGCGAGATCGCCGACGGCGTGATCCTGAACTGGTGCACGCCCGAACGGATCGCGTCCGCGCGTGCACGCATCGCCGAGGGCGCCGACGCCGCCGGCCGCGATCCGGCCGACGTCGCGGTCTCCGTGTACGTGCGCGCGTGGGTGGGCGGAGACGAAGGCGAGGCGATCTCGGCGCTGAAGGCGATGGCCGGCCAGTACGCCTCGTTCCCGACCTACCGGCGGCAGTTCGACGAGATGGGCCTCGGCCCGCAGGCATCGGTCGCCGGGCAGGCCCACCGGGCCGGCCGGCCCGAGGACGTGCCCGAGGTGCTGGTCCGGACCGTCTGCGCGGTCGGGGACGAAGCGCGCGACCGCATGGAGGCGTTCGGAGACGCCGGGGCCGACCTGCCGATCGTCTACCCGGTCGCCACCGCCGACGCGGCGGCGTCGGTTCGGGGGACCCTGCTGGCGCTCGCGCCTTCGTGACGGGTTGCGCCTGCCGGGCGCGCTCGTACACTAGGATTTACAAGGTCGGCACCGTGGAAAAGGGGAAAAGGACATGACCTACACGATCTGCGAACCCTGCATCGACGTGAAGGACAAGGCCTGTGTCGACGAGTGTCCCGTCGACTGCATCTACGAGGGTCCACGGATGCTGTACATCCACCCCGACGAGTGCGTGGACTGCGGCGCGTGCGAGCCCGTGTGCCCGGTCACCGCGATCTTCTACGAGGACGACGTGCCGGCAGAATGGAAGCAGTTCACGCCGATCAACGCCGAGTGGTTCAACGACGACATCAGCGGCGTCGGCTCGCCCGGCGGGGCGGCGCAGGTCGGCCCCGCCGCCGTAGACCATCCGACGGTCGCGTCCTGGCCGACCGTCGGCTGAGGCCCGATCGAACGGGCCGTCCCGCTCGGCCGCGCACCTCCTGGAGGTGAGGCTAGGCGGCGGCTCAGGCGGCGCCCGATGCAGGCTCGGGGCCTGGGATCTCCCCCGGGCCGCCGAAGGGGGTTTCGCCCCAGCGCGACCGCGACTTGCTCGCGAGCTTGGCCATGAGCGCGATGGCCGCCTCGTCCTCCGAGCCGGGGCGCCACTCGACCACCCCGTCGGCGACCGCGCGGTTCCAGATGTCCCTGCCCTTGTCGGTGCGGATCACCGTGAGCGTCCAGCCGTCGCCCTGCCCGAGTCCGCCGAAAGAGATGTCGGCGTGTTCGGCGGCGAAGTCCGGGCAACGGTTGCAGCCGGGGCGCGTGAACTCGTGCGCCTGCTTGAGGGAGTACGTGATCTCCTCGCCCTCCCGCGTGTAGAACAACAACTTCCCCTTCACGTTCACCCGAACGAGGTCGTCGAGTTCCAGGCCGAGGCGGTTCTGCGCGATCTCGACCATCAGCCCGTCGTAGGTGAAGGTCTTCGAGCACAGCAGGCCGAACGTCCACGCGATCTTCTTGGCCCACTTGTTCACGCGACGCGCGGTCATCGAACCCGTCACGCTCGCCTGGCACGACATCCCGACGAGCGCGACCTTCGACAGCCCGAGCTCGGCCGCCTTGATCAGGGCGAGTGGGTTCGCCGAGTACGTGTAGCGCGAGCCGGCCGTCGCGAGCACGCCGTCTTCGTCGGTCACGACGGTGGGCTCGGCGTCCCAGGGCCGGTCGTCGGAGAGCTTCGACGTGAGCGCGCCGTCGATCTCGCCGTTTCGAAGGCCCCAGATCAGCAACGCCGAGACCACCCCGCCATCCTGGCCCTGCATGAGCGCCTCGGGTGTGGTCGCCCGGGCGAGCACGATGTCCTGGTATTGGCCGATCACGTCCTCGGGCGAGCGAGCCTGGCCGAACAGCAGCTGATCGATCTCCGATTCCCATTCCCGGAAGCGCGGGCACGCCAGCGTGCACAGCGAGCATCCCCGGTCGCCGTGGACGCAGGCGTCCGGCCCGTCCTCTTGCAGTTGGACCGGGACGTCATCCTCGTAGCCCAGGACGTGGAACGGGCAGGCGACGATGCAGGCGGTGCAGCCGGTGCACAGTCCGGTGAGGACGACCTCGTTGTACAGGTCGCGCCACTGCGTCCGATCCGCGCTGGTAGGCACGGCGGCAGTATAGGAGCACTCGTCTGCAAGGCGGAGCGAACGGGGACCGGCGCTATCTACCCGGCTGGGCTAGGGTGGCCGGACGCCCAAAACGGAGGTGGAGGATGGTGAAGGCGAGGTGGGTTCGGCTCGTCGCCGGCCTGTTCGTCCTTGCGCTGCTCGTCGCCGCGTGCGGCAGCGATGACGGCGGCGGCGGCACGACCGCGTCGACCGGTGGGGGGTCCACCGGCGCGACGGCCGAGACGGGCGGCGGCGACGGAACGACGGTCACGATCGAGGGGTTCGCGTATCAGCCGGACACGATCACCGTGTCCGGCCCGACCGACGTGACGATCACCAACAAGGACAGTGCCCCGCATTCGTTCACGGCCGACGACGGCTCGTTCGACGTGAAGATCGATCCGGGAGCGACCGAGACCGTGAGCGTCGACGTCAGCCAGACGACCGGCTTCCACTGCACCTTCCACCCGCAGATGACCGGGACGATCGAGGTCTCGTAGGGAACGGGACGGGCTCGCGAGCGCCGGATTAGATGGCGAACGAGTCGCCGCACGCGCACTCGTGCTTGGCGCGTGGGTTCCGCATCCGCAGGCCGCCACCCAGGAGCGCGTCGTTGAACTCGAGGGTCGAGCCCTCGACGATCGGCGCGCTCTTGGGATCCACGAGCACACGGACGCCGTCGGATCCCGACACCACGTGATCGTCCTCGGTGGGGGCTCCCGCGAAGGAGAGCTCGTAGGAAAACCCGGAACAGCCTCCGGCGATCACGCGCACCCGCAGGATGGGGTCGGTCCGGCCCTCCTTCGCGGCGAGCTCCCGGATCTTGTGGGCGGCTCCGTCCGTCACAGTGATGACCGCGGTGGTCTGCTCCATGCCCTCCAGGATACCTTTCAGGCGCCCTCGGCCAGGCGAGCGAAGGCGTCCTTCACGCTCTCGGACAGCGTCGGATAGGCGTGGATCGCCTCGCCCACCATGGCGGCGGGCACCCGGCCGGTCATCGCGGCCACGACCTCGTGGATCATCGCGCCGGCGTCCTCGCCCACGACGTGCCCACCCAGCAGTTCGCCCGTGCCCGCGTGGGCGACGAGCTTGACGATCCCAAACGGCCGCCCGTCGATGGCGGCGCGTTCGTTGTCATGAAGGCGGGAGACGGCGGTGCGGACGTCGTGGCCGGCCTCGCGCGCCTCGCGTTCGGTCAGGCCGACGCTGGCGACCTCGGGGTCGCAGAACGTCACCCGCGGCACGACCCGGTAGTCGCGTGCTCGGGGGTACCCGAGGATGTCGTCGACGACCAGGTCGGCCTCGTACGTCCCGACATGCGTGAACAGGAGCTCGCCGGTGGCGTCCCCGGCCGCCCAGACGTTCGGCGCGGTCGTGCGCAGCGTGGGTGTCAGGACCGGCCGGCCGCGTTCGTCGACCTCGACCCCCGCCGCGTCCAGGTCGTGCACGTCGAACAGAGGCCGCCGCCCGGCCGCGACCAGGACGCGCTCGGCCGTGATCCGCTCGCCGCCCCCGAGCCGGAGCGACCAGCCCGCGCCGTCGTGGTCGGCCCGCTCGATCGTCTCGCCGGCGAGCGCGCGGATCTCGTCCTGTTCCAGCGCGGGCGCGATGGCCTCGGCGATCTCCTCGTCCTCCTCGGGCAGGATCTGCGGCAGGGCCTCGATCGCCGTGACCCGCGTCCCGAACCGCGCGTAGATCTGCGCGAACTCGATCCCGATCGCCCCCGTCCCGATCACCGCCAGTGACGCAGGCGGCGACTCGGGCTCCCAGATCGCCTCGCGGTTGGTCCAGTACGGCCCGTCGGCCAGGCCGGGGATGGGCGGTGCGGTGGCCTGGGTACCGGTGGCGAGCACGACCCGCTCGGCCTCGACCCGCGTTCCATCCGCGAGCTCGATCGAGCGCTCGCCGACAAGGCGCGCCTCCTGCAAGAAGACGCCGACGCCGACCTCGAGGAAGGGCTTCTCGCCCTCGCCCGACTGGGCGTCGATCACGTCCCGGGCACGCTGCTTGATCGCCGGCAGGTCGACCTCGACGGAGGGGATCCGCAGGCCGAACCGGGCCGCATCGCGGGCCTGGGCGGCGAGCTTCGCGCTGCGCAGCATCACCTTGGTCGGGACGCAGCCGTAGTGGTTGCATTCGCCCCCGAGCTTGTCGCGCTCGGCGATCGCGACGCGCAGGTCCGACCGCTCGGCGAGCTTGAACGCGATCTCCGAACCCGTGCCGCCCCCGCCGATCACGAAGACGTCGAACCGCTCCATCACGTGTCGGCGTGTCAGGCGGTCGCGACGCCGAGGAAGTCGAGGAACGCGCGCGCGAACACCCGCGCCGCCGTGACGAGTTCCGCCGTCTCGACGAACTCGTCCGCCGTGTGGGCCGCGCCGAGCGAGCCCGGCCCCAGGAGCACGGTCGGGATGTTCCGCTGGTTGATGTAGTAGCGGGCGTCGGTGATGCCCGTGAACCCGGCGTCGACGGGTTCGGAGCCCGTCTCAGCGCGAACGGCGGCTCGGCACGCGTTCGCGATGGCCGAGTCCGCGGCCGTCTCGGCCGCCTCGAGCCAGAGCTTCAGCTCGAACGACAGGTCGACCTCGGGGCGTTCGGCGCGGATGCGGTCGGCCAGCGCCTCGAACGGCGCGAGCACCGCGCCCTGGTCGCGCTCGCCGGGGATCGTGCGGCGGTCGATCTCCACCGAGCAGAGGTCGGGGACGACGTTCGGCGCGCTCCCGCCCTCGATCTGCGCGGCGTTCACCGTGGGGCGTCCGACGAGCGGGTGCTCGACGTCCGGCAGGACCTCCTCGATCGCGAGCAGGAACCGCGACATCGACGTGATCGCGTTCACACCCTCGTGCGGCCGGGAGCCGTGGGCGGCCCGGCCGCGGGCGGTGGCGGTGACCCACGCGCCTCCGCGCTCGGCCAGCATGATCGTGAGCTCGCTCGCCTCGCCCACGATCGCGGCGTCCTGATCGAGGAACCCCCGTTCCAGGAGCACGTTCGTGCCGTGCAGGCCGGCCATCTCCTCGTCCGCGACCAGGTGGAGGTCGAGGCGGCCCCCGAGCTCGACGCCGGCGCGACGGATCGCCGAGACGGCCGCCAGGGCGCTCGCGATCGAGCCCTTCATGTCGACGGCACCGCGCCCGATCAGCTTGCCATCGGCGATCTCGGCGCCGAACGGCGGATGGCGCCACGTCGACGGGTCCCCGGTCGGCACGACGTCGAGGTGGCCGTTCCACGCCAGCGCCGGCCGGTCTGCGGTGCCGAACCGCGCGATCACGCTCGGCCGCCCCTCCTCGCCCCGGACGATCTGGGGCCGTCCGCCCAGGCCCTCGAGGATCCCGACCGCCACCTCGGCGACCTCCTCCTCGGAGCCGCCCGGGTTCTCGCTGGGCGTCGAGATCAGGCGCTCGGCAAAGCGCAGCACCTCGTCCTCGTCGACGCGGTCGAGCACGGCCCGAACGATCGCCTCCTCTACCATGGCGGCGAATGTACCGGAGCGACGTGCGCTCGCGCCTGGAGGGACTGCTCGAACGTTCGCCCGCAGCGGTCGCGGCTCCGGGCGACCGGCTTGCGGCGGTGCTGCTCCCGGTGGTCGAGGGGGACCGGGTCGTCTTCACCCGGCGCACCGAGCACCTCTCGCGCCATCCCGGCGAGATCTCGTTCCCGGGCGGGCTGGAACACGAGGAAGACGCCGACCTGGTCGCCACGGCGCTCCGCGAGACCGAGGAGGAGCTCGGCCTGCCGCGCGACCGCGTCGAGGTGCTCGGCGCGCTCGAACCCGTGCACACGTTCGTCTCGGCGATCCTGATCGTGCCGTTCGTCGGGGTGGTCTCGGGGGAGCCGGCGTTCGCGCCGAGCGAGCATGAGATCGCCGAGGTGCTCTCGTATCCGCTCGGCGAGCTCTCGGCCGCCGAGACCACGGTGGAGTGGCCCAGGGACGGACACGTGTACCGTGGGTTCGCGTACCCGATGAGCGACGGCAACACGATCTGGGGCGCGACCGCGAAGATCCTGAACGAGATGATCGAGCTCCTGCGGAGGCAGGCCCTGAGCGAGCAGACGTACGTGCCGAGCGATCCCGAGCTCCGATCGATCCTGGGCGACGCGCGGACGATCGCCGTGGTCGGGTTGTCGTCGAACACCGAGCGACCGTCGTTCGAGGTCGCGGAGTACCTTCAGTCGAAGGGCTACCGGATCGTGCCGGTGAACCCCAACGAGACCGAGGTTCTGGGCGAGCGCGCCTACCCGACGCTCGCCGACGTGCCGAGCGACATCGACATCGACGTCGTCGACGTGTTCCGCCGGGCCGAGCAGACGCCGGAGGTGGCCGAGCAGGCGGTCGCGCGCGGCGCGACGGTGCTGTGGCTGCAGGAGGGGATCGCCAACGACGAGGCGCGGCGGATCGGCGAGACCGGCGGCTTGTCGGTGGTCATGGGCGTGTGCATGCGGAAGCAGTCGCTACGGCTGGAGGCTTCGGAAGGGGAGTCCTGATGCAGAAGTGGGAGTACTTCGTCGCACCGCTCCTCGAGCACAACCCGGGGGAGATCCTGAACACGTTCGGCGAGGACGGGTGGGAGCTGGTGTCGGTGGCCCAGATCACGAACCCGATGGGCGGGCAGTCGACCGTCGCCTACATGAAACGTCCGAGGGCCTAGCGGCGTAGCAGCCGGCTCCGCATCAAGAGCAGCCCGCCGATCAGGATGGCGGCGATCACGATCCCGGCGCCGGTCGAGATGCCGCCCTCGTTCCCCTCCACGCCCGGTGAGGGTGAGGCGGTCGGGCTGCCGGTCTGCGTGGCCGGTGAGGGGCTCGGGCCCGCCTGGGCGAGGACCCCGTGTGCGTGTTCTCGTGAGATCACGCCGGACGTGCCGGCGACGGCGGGCGAGCTTCCGAACAGGACGAGCGCGATGCAGGCGCCGAACGCAGCCTTCACGTGGCCGAGTGTAGGGCGG
>JBKPKU010000064.1:0-2248 GCA_046731295.1 Actinomycetota bacterium | reverse complement strand
CGAGGGCGATCGCGGCTGGTACCGCGCGTGGCTCGTCACGAGCGACGGGCGGCGCATCTCGCTCGGCCGCACCGAGCTGGGAGGGGGCGCCGCGGCGTGGGGTCACAACCTCCCGGTCGATCTGTCGATCGCGCGCGCGTTGATCCTGGAGCCGGAAGGTACCGGCAAGGACCTGGTGGCGACGTTCGCCCCGGACTCACCGTGGGAGGGCGGCGGAGCGGGGCAGAGTGGGACCGCGGGGACCGGTCGCCCCGCGGTCCCAACGCGACCTACATGACTTCGAAGGTCTCGTACACAGTCACCCTGCCGTCGCCCTGAAGGGCGGGCGAGCCCTTGGCGATCGTGGTGGCCTCGTCCAGCGAGCCGGCCTTGACGATCGAGTAGCCCGTCGCCAGTTCGCCCTTCGCGTCGCCGACCGCGCCGTCGGAGGAGATGGTCTTGGCGGCCGGCGCGAACGGGTTGCCAGCGTCCTTGAGGGCGTCGCCGATCTCGCCGAGCCAGACGTCCCAGGCCTTCATCGCCTCGGCCCGCGCCTCCTCGGTCTCGGGCATGCTTCCGCCGCTGTACAGCAGCACGAAGTCGGCCATGCTTTCCTCCTTCCCGGCTCCATGAGCCGTTCCGTCCGACATCCAGACGACGAACGGCAACGCCGATCTTCGACAGGGGGGCGAGCGGAACGTGAGCGTTCGGGGGCGGCTACCGGGCGGTGTCGAAACCCTTGCCGACCTCGCGAAGGGCGTCGTCCACCAGCGCGTGCAGGTCCTGCCTGCCCTCGACCGTGCACCACGAGTTCACGGCGGTTCCGTAGGCGGCAAGCGCGACCGCGGCGATCAGCCGCGCGTGGGGGTCGTCCGTCTCGGGCTCGCCCAGCCGGTCGCACAGCACCTCGGTCACCCAGTTCTCCCAGCGGGCGTGCTTATCCAGCAGCCGGGCCCGGATCGCCGGGGTCTCGTGGGCCAGACGCTTGGCGGCCATGACGCGCTCGGCGCGCTCCTCGTACAGGTCGATCAGCGACCCGAGCGCCGCCCGGAGCGCCTCGTAGGGGGGCTCGTCGGCCGGCCGCGCCTCGAGCATCGCCCGCAGCTCCAGGCCCATGTCGTCGAAGAAGCCGATGACGACGTCCTCCTTGGAGTCGAAGTAGCGGAAGAACGTCCGGGGCGAGACCTCGACCTGCTCGACGATGTCCTCGATCGTCGTCTCGTCGAACCCGCGCTCGGCGAACAGGCGGAACGCGGCGTCCGTGAGCTCGGCGCGCGTCCGCTCCTTCTTTCGTTCCCTGAGCCCGACCTTCGTGTCCACGGGCACAGAATAGCATTTGGCGGCCGATGCAATGTGGCACGGGTTGTCAAATGGCAGAGAGACTCGTATCGTAGGCGCATCCGTGAACGAACGGAGCCCCTCCAGGGGCCCGAACGGAAGGAGACCCAGCCCATGCAGGCATACGTGCTGGTCCAGACCGACACGCAGCGACGTCACGTCGCAGAGCTCCTGCGAACCCTGCCCGGGGTGGTCTTCGCCGAGGACGTGAGCGGGCCCTACGACGCCCTCGCCCTCGCGCGATCCGATCCCGACGGCATTGGGTTCGACGGCGTGCTCGAGACGATCCGGGCGCTGCCCGGCGTGATCCACGCGCTCGCGGCACCGCTCTCGGGCTCGGCCGAACTCGCCGACCCGGTGCTGCTCGCAACGAGCGACGCCGCGTAGCGGCCTCAGCGAACGGCGACCGCCACCGCGATCGCCAGCGTCTCGCCGAGCTCGATCCCAGCGCCGAACCCGTCGCCGGTGATCCCGCCAAGACGCCGCGTCGACCACCATCCGACGACCGTCGCGGAGATCGTGACCGCCGCGACCATCCCTATGGTCGAGATGCCGCCGCTCGCGATCGCGATCGCGAGCGCCACGACCGACGCGCCGAGGACGGGCGCGGAACCGATGTTGTTTGTCCACGTCCCCGTCCCGGCGCCAGCGTAGGGCAGTCGCCACGCCATCGCGACCGGCGCGACGCGCGAGAGCGCCCCGGCCGCCACCGCCGGCCACGGGAAGCCCGTCACGAGGAGCGCGGAGAGCAGCGAGACCTTCAGCAGCAGGTCGAGCGCGATCGCGGCGATGCCGAACGTCCCGAGTCGCGGATCCCGCATCGCCCCGGCCGGGTCGCCGCCCGCGAGCGAGGCCCCCACGCCGTCTGCCACGTCGCCCAGCCCGTCGAGGTGCAGGGCGGCCGTCGCGGACACGCCGCTCGCGACGCCGA
>JBKPKU010000063.1:0-8104 GCA_046731295.1 Actinomycetota bacterium | reverse complement strand
CCGGGACCCGAACTCGGTGGCGATGAACACGCCATCCGGACCTCCCGCGATGCCCGTCGGCACCCCTTGGGTCGGCGTCGCCGAGCCGGTCTCGCCCGTGTCGGGATCGAACCGCTGCACGGTCTGGTTCCCCTCGTTCGTGACCCAGCCGCTGCCCCCGGCGAACGCGATCCCGTTCGGACCGTCCCCGACCGGGATGGGTTCATCGAACGCGTTTGCGTCGATCCGAGCCACGGTGTTCAGGCCGGGGACGTCCCCCGCGAAGGCGAGGAACGCGCCGGCCGCGGCAGCGACCAGCCCGAGCGCGACCAGCGCCAACGATACGGGCCGCCTCCTCATCCACCCCGGCCGGACGGGACGGGGACGAAGCGGTCGAGCGACTCCGACGGCTTCCGAGAGCGCCGACGCGAACCTCGAAAGTCCGACCGCGGGCACGGATGCAGACTCGCGAATCGCGGCCACTCCGGACACGACCCGGCGCGACGCGCGTGTCTGGATGGCGTGCGGACTCGACATCTCGGCAGGTTCATCGCTGCCGTTCGTCCGGGGACGTTCTTCGCGTAGGGGCATGAGTCACCCGACCATCGGCAGACCGAGATGTTGCCTGAAGAACGATGACCAGTGTCTAGGCGTCAGAGCGTCGCTCGCGACGAGTCTTGACTTCGTCTCGACGCAGCAAGTCCTTCAAACGCCCCCGTCTGAGGATCGGACCTAGCCCTAGGAGACGTGCACCGTCGTGGACGTCGCCGCCTCGCATCTATGGTCGTGGAGAGCGTCTGACCTGAGCACCTTCGCCCGAACCCTCACGTGCCAGTCTCCCGTCGGCAGGACCTGCACGAAGGAGTACTTCCCCTCGGCGTTGGTCTCGGTCCTGACCCAAAGGCCGGTGTTGACTTCCGAGAGTTTCACCTTCGAGTGCGCCACACATGCAGCCTTCGGTGAGCGCAGGCGTCCGTAGAAGCGAACGTTCCCCTCCCCGATGTCGCGTGTGTGGAGCGTGACCTCGGTCCGGTAGGTCACGGTGTGTCCGTGGGCGGCGACGGCGGGTATGAGGATCAACCCAGCGACGATCGCCACAGCCGATGATGCCCGAAGCGCTTTCATCGAACCCCCGCTCCGTCGTTCGCCTCGACGATGATCCGTGGAACCATAGAACCGACCTACGGGGCGAGTGGGTCTTCCGTACGTCAATGAGTTGTCGGCAAGGTCGCCCACTCTCTTGAGGCAGCGTGGGTTCGATCGCCTCAAGAAGGAGTGCTCCGAGCTGATCGTCGAACGCGATCACCTCTGGGCTGTGAACCGTATGTCAAGCCGTGAGTGCCGATGCCTCCGCTATCAGGCGCGAGCGGTCGGGGCTCGCCTTCAGCACGGCAAGCCGTCCATCGCGCATACGGCAACGAAAGACCGCAGATGCGGTCCCACGCGGGATCGGTGGCCCGAGTTCGAGCTGCCACCGCTCCGCCACAGTGGTCAGCAGATCAGGCAGTAACTCGAACCACACCTCGACTTCGGTGCCGTAGCGAGCCGTTAGACGCTGACGCGCGCCCGGATCGATATGAGGAACGGTCGAACCCACACAACGACGGTAACGGACAGCCGGTTAACCAGATACCAGCCGCGCCTCATATAGGTTGCCCCAGCGGCCCGGCCGTCCCCTGCGAACGGTCCGCCCGGCGTGCTCGACCGCTCTTCTCCCCATCGATCACCCGAAAGACCTATCAGCGGAGTTCACAGAAAGATTCCGCCGCGACGGGCCCCTCGACGCGCAGTCCGCGGCGTTGGTGCCCCTGGTCACGGCGTACAGCCCGGAGGATCGGGTGATCGCCGCTTCAAGGAGCCGTGTGGTGGTCGGGAGCCATGATCCTGAACCAACGGAAGCCGTAGCGCTCCATCTTGAGTTCCAGGGAGCCATCATCGATCTCACCGATCGCCCCGCGCTCGTCGAGTAGGTCATCGAGTCGGGCTTCGTCAGGAACATCCCCGAGCTTCAGGCGGACCCGGCAAGGCTGATCGCCGAAGTTGTGGGCCGCGACCACGCTCCGGCCCTCCCAATCACATCGATGGGCCAGCACACCGGGGACGTTCGTCTCGAGGACCGTCCAGCTCCCCCATCCGAGCTCCGGGGTCTCCCGGCGCCGCCGGATCAGTCGCTCCATCCAGCTGAGCAGCGAGTCCGGGTCCCGGCGTTGCGCCGCGACGTTGACCGCGAGGGGGCCGAAGCGTCCCTCGACGACTGGCCTGCGCAAACGGGACGGCTTGGCCTTCGAGAATCCTCCGTTCCGCTCGTCCGTCCACTGCATCGGTGATCGCACGCTCATCCGTCCGTCGATCGCGAGGTTCTCGCTCATCCCGATCTCC
The DNA here is from genome assembly GCA_046731295.1 of Actinomycetota bacterium. Lineage (GTDB taxonomy): Bacteria > Actinomycetota > UBA4738 > UBA4738 > HRBIN12 > DASSJM01. Next base: position 5,746 of record JBKPKU010000063.1, on the reverse strand, counting down.
TCGCCGTAGAAGAGCACGGGCGTTCCCGGCAGCGCGAACAGCAGGCTGTAGGCCATCCGGATCCGCTGTTGGTCGCCGTCCAGCATCGACGGGAGCCGGCGACGGAGCCCTCGGCCGAACAGCTGCATGTCCTCGTCGGGACCGAAGGCGTCGAAGACCTCTCGTCGCTCCTGCTCGGAGAGCTTGTCCAGGGTCAGTTCGTCGTGATTGCGGAGGAAGTTCGCGTACTGGCAGTCCTCCGACACGGCGACCGTGTCGTCGAGCGCTCGTGCGAGCGGGCCGGCATCCTGCCGCGCGAGCGAGAGCCAGATCGCCTGCATCAGCGGGAAGTTGAACAACAGCTGGACCTCGTCGGCGTCGTCGCCGCCGAAGAAGTCGACGAGCTGCTCGGGTTCGAGGTTCACCTCGCCCAGGAGCACGCCGTCACCACGGCGTCGGGAAATGAACGAGCGAAGGTGCTTCAGGATCTGGTGGGGATCGAGGTCGATGTCACCGATCTCGCTCGTGTCGATGAGGAAGGGAACGGCGTCCACGCGGAAGCCGTCGACGCCCAGCTCCAACCAGAACCCGGCGATCTTGGCGATCTCGTCGCGGACCAGCGGGTTGCCGATATTGAGATCCGGTTGATGCGAATAGAAATGGTGCAGGTACCACTGGCCCGCCTTGTCGTCCCGGGCCCAGATGCTGTCCTCGGCGTCGGGGAACACGACGGAGGCCTTCGGCGTCCTCGTCGGCCGGTCCCGCCAGACGTAGAAATCGCGGAACCGGCTGTCGGGCGATGAACGGGCGTCGCGGAACCAGGGGTGACGGTTGGAGGTGTGGTTCACCACCAGGTCGACGATGACGCGAATCCCACGGTCCTTGGCCGTTCGGATGAGCGTGACGAAGTCGCCGAGCGATCCGAGTCGCGGGTCGACGCCGAAGAAGTCCGTGATGTCGTAGCCATCGTCGCGGTTTGGGGAGGGCTGGAACGGCATGAGCCAGATGCAGCTGATCCCGATCCCAGCGAGATAGTCGATCCGCTCGGTCAGACCGCGTAGGTCCCCGATCCCGTCGCCGTCCCAGTCGAGGAACGTCTCGACGTCCAGGCAGTAGATCACCGCGTTCTTCCACCACAGGTCGCTCGTGCGAGCGGTCGTCACGAAATCACCTTCGACAGGACGCGGTCGCCGAAGACCTCCGCAGACCAGGAAATTGCGCAGCGGACGATGGAGGAAAGGCGCCGCCTCATCGAAGACTGGGCCCCCTCGCCGACCGAGAAGGCAATGACGACCTCCTGATCGTCCAACAGAGGCAGGAGCTCGTCGTCGACGTTCGCGCCGAAGAGGTCCTGAGCCTCTGGAGATCCTCGGAAATATCGACCGATAACAAGGTGCCGGTAACGACGACCCCCTCCGATTTGGAGACGTCGGCGTCGCCCTCGGTCGCCATGACGGTGACTTCCCCTTCTTTGTCGACCGTCCCCTCTTCTACCGTGACGTCGGTCAGCGTGAAGGCCGCGTCGGCAATGACGTCGTCCACCGTCCCCCTCACCGTCACCTCTTCGCCGTCGCTGAGTGTTGCATCCCCTGTCGTCTCGGCGCTCGGCTCGGATCCGCCCGGCCACTTCCGACGGCCCCGCGGAGGGGAGCGGACTGTGGGGCCGCAACTCGTAGTCGCAGCGTAGGGCCTCACGAGGGTTGCGTCTCGGGAGTCTCGGAATCCTTCGCCACCCGCGAGTGAGTCAAGCGACACGATGCCGCTCATCGGCCGCGAGAACCACTTGATTCAGGCACAAGCGGGTGGAACTTCGCCCGCGGTTGGGGACGGTGGGAGTATGCGACACATCGTGACGCAGGATCCCCCACCCGTGTCACTCGCCATTCAGTCTGCGGACGTTCCGGGGTGGCCAAACCGGGTAGATGAGAAGGGCCAGATTCGGAATGGACCGCTCATGGCTGAATACAGGCTACCGCACGACGCGACGGCGGCTGCAACGGCGCGGTCGAAGATCGTGGATGAGCTGTCTCCAGTTCTGGACCCACCTCGCCTGGACGATTCCCGACTCATGGTGACGGAGCTGATCTCCAATGCGGTCCGCCATGCTTCTCCTGAATCCGACGGCAAGATCGTGCTGGAAATTCAGCGCGAGCCCGGCGTCGCTCGGGTCATCGTCAGGGATGCAGGGTCGCACTTGGACCTGAATGAACCTGCCTTCAACCCCGGAGCCGATGGGCACTATGGCCTGTTCGTTGTAGACGCTCTGGCCGACCAGTGGGGCTTCTCGATCGACGGCGACAAAGGCGTCTGGTTCGAGATGCAGACCGACTGAAGGCTGCTCCAGGGCCAGCGAGATTGCATTGGGACTTGCCTCTAACCTCGGCTGTCGATGCGGATCCCTGCGAGCTGGTGCTGGCGAACTCGTATTTGCCCGCGGGAGTTCTCCCGCAACATCCCTCCGTCATGCTGCTCTCGATACAGCCAACTCCGTGCCTCGGGGGCCGAGACCTCCGCGCGAGCAACCTGTGGCCCACTCCCGTAGGTTGTCTTCTGCGAGGTCAATCCTGAGGTCGCTCGTTCGGGGAAGGAGGGGGGATGACGATCCAGGTCCGCGTGACGCCGGAGGGGCTCGCACTCAGCGGCGAGCTGGACATGGCCTCAGCCGATGACTTCCGTGAGTTCGCCTCCAAAGCCCTCGATCATTCGCGCAGGGTCGTCTTGGATGTCTCTGATCTCGTCTTCGTGGACAGCAGCGGCGTGAAAGCGATCCTCCGATTGGCCGAGGCCGAGTGCCCCCACGGCCTGATCCTGTTTCACCCGCGAGACAACGTCCAGAGGATTCTCGACATCCTCGCCGTGGAGAAGATTAGGGGCATCGGCGTGGAACGGCGCTAGCCACACCGCTCCAGTTCCGGGGGGCGAACACCACCCAGGATTCTGCCGTCTGTCTGTGCCCCGGATTCAGCTCGCCTTTTGGGTGTCTTCGCGAGTGAGCTCCGGGAGAACGCGATCGGCGAGGAAGCGCAGGCCGCCTTCCTGGTCCGGTCCGACCTGATGGATCACGACATGGTCATATCCGGTCTCCTGGTAGCGGCGGACCATGGCGACGTGGGCCTCGGGGTCGGGGCCGCAAACGATGACTTTCGTAAGTTGATCCTCGGTCACCATCTCCGCGGCCTGCTCGAAATGGCGGGGGAGCGGGAGCTCCTGGGTCAGCTCTCCCTTCAGACCAGCCGTCGGCCAGAACGTCATCGCAGTCTCGACCGCGGTCCGCTCGTCCTCGGCCCAGCAGACGGTGAGCTGGGCGAGCTTCGGCTTGCCCCTGCCTCCGGCGTCCTCGAACGTGCGGATCAGCTGCGGGTCCGGAGTCGTCCCGATGAGGCCGTCGCCGATCTCCCCCGCCAGCTCGGCCGCTTTCGTGCCAGCCGCGGCTAGGTAGATCGGTGGGAGCCGATCTGGGAGCGTGAACAGCTGGGCGTCGACGACTTCGAACCCTGGGCCGCGGTGTTCAACGAGACCTCCTTCCCAAAGCTCCCGGATCACGCCGACAGCTTCGCGCAGTAGTGCACGTCGCTCGCTGGCCGATGGCCATCGTTCCCCGGTCACGTGCTCGTTAAGGTTCTCACCGGTCCCGAGGCCGAGGAAGAAGCGATCCGGCATCATCGCCGCCACCGTCGCTGCCGCGTGCGCGACGATCGCCGGATGGAGCCGGATCAGCGGACACGTCACTGCCGTTCCCACCCGCAGGTGGTTCGTCGAGGTCGCGATCCCCCCGAGCACGGGCCAGACGAATGGGCTGTTCCCCTGCGAAGTCGTCCACGGATGAAAGTGGTCGGAGATGGTGGCGAAATCGAAGCCGGCATCCTCGGCGATCCCCGCAAGCCTGACGAGCTCGGCCGGCCGCTGCTCCTCCGACGACAGGGTGAACCCGATCCGGAGCATCTTGGTCTCCTCGGTGATCTTCCTTGCTCGGTCCCTTCCACCCGTCCGGGGCCTTCCGAACCTATCGGGGAGGGATTGACCCAATCGCGTCACAGCTTTCGGCAAGGGCGCGGCAGGCTACCCACGCCCCGCTCATGAAGGGTCCGATCCCTCGGACACCAGACCCTCATCGTCATGCGCGTCCATCAGGTGTTTGGACAGCATCTCCTGGGAGGAGAAGGTCTGTCCGCACATGTGGCACACGGCGACCTCGGCGTCGCCTGCTTGAGTCTCCCGTTCGCTCACCGTGAGGTCCCGGCTTCCGCGGTTGATTGCTGCTTCTTCAGCTCCTCTTTGCGCCTCATCATCGATTCGCCGAGCTGGGTGAGTTCGGTCGGCTCGAAGACCTGCTTGGCCTGCTTGAACATCTCGCCCTCTTCTTCCTCGATGTGGTGCTCGAGGTTCTCCTGCATGACCTTGAACTTGGCGCCCCACCTCTCGTCGTCGTAGGGGACGCCCTCGATCTCGGCCATGACCGTGTCCACGACGTGGTGCTCCTCGTAGGCCTCGAGCGCGATCTCCTTCGTCTTGGTGTGGTCCTTGAGGGCTGGGTAGAAGATCTCCTCTTCGATCGTTTCGTGGACCTCGAGGTCCTGCTTGACCTTCGTGAAAAGCCTCTCTCGCGTCTTCACGCCGCGTTCGGTCGTGGACTCCAGTTCCTGCAGCATCTTCTTGACCCTGTCATGGTCTTCCTTGAGCAGGCCAAGCGCGTCCATCGGTGACCCTCCATTTCCGCGAGTCCTGGGGGAAGCTTGTTGGCGGAAGTGACTTTCCCGATTGCGCCGTCACCAAAACGTGAGCCATCTGGATTGACCGGGAGTGTGGCTGGGTAGAACGTTGCGGCGGAAGGGAGGAGTCATGCTTGCTGCCCTTGGAGGGCTGGGAATCGTCGGCATCATCGTCGTGATCGTCGTCATCCTCGCGATCTTGTACTTCGTCAGACGCTAGATCCGGCCGACGATCAATGGCTGCCGGATCGCTCGGCAAGGTGATGTAAGGCTTTGGTGGCACGAACGAGGCTTTAGCGAGCCGCCTCATTGCCACGTTGCACACCATGCTCACCTCATGGTGCTGAGTTGACTCGGGTCCGATCGTAGCTCTGTCGCCGATTCGTAGGTGCGGCGGCCTTCGGTTCGCCGAGCTCGGTGGGGGAGGGGGCAACTAGATGCGGCGACACACCCAGTTGGACAGTTGACACGCCGAAGCTTCTCCGCTGGTCGACGTCGTGTCTAAGTATCGGAACTCCCCGGAATCTTCGCGATTATGTTGTCACGCGCCCAGGCCTCGGCTTCGAACGTCGCCAAATCCTGTCTCGACACGATGAGCGTCACATGATCGTCGATCCTGCTGACCACACCGAACGAGATCGTGGCCGGATCACCCGCACCGGGGTGGAGGCGCGCATGGACCGAGGCGATCCAGCCCCCCACTCGCCCGCCGATCCGCCGTGCGAGAGCACCCGGACCTGCGAGGATCTCGGTGACGATGGGTGGTCCGTCCTCGCGTAGCTCCAGGCGCAGATCATCGACCTTGCCCGCCATCCTGCCGTCGGGATCCACAAGCTGACGGTCCAAGAGCTCAAGGCCGGCCGACCACCGTCGCCCGGTCAGAGTCTCATCCGGCGATCGCGGGCGTTCGAGCTGGCCGGCAATCGGTCGCAGCCGAATCCGTCCCTCCTCGATCACGGCGATGTCGGTCCATGAGGCGACCGGCCGGCGCTCGGTGCGCCGGCGGAGAAGGCGAGCGATGACGAACGGCCCGCGCACGTCGGGCCGGTCGTAGCCTG
>JBKPKU010000062.1:0-19114 GCA_046731295.1 Actinomycetota bacterium | reverse complement strand
CCATACGCGTCGCACGGTGAGGTCACGGTTGCGGGCGTCCCGTGCACCGCGATCCGGACCGGCTTCGTAGGTGAGGTCGGCTTCGAGCTCCACCACCCCCGCTCGCGCGGCCCGGAGCTCTGGTCGGCGCTGATGCGCGCGGGCGCGGCGTTCGACGTCCGTCCGTTCGGCCTGGACGCGCTCGAGCTCCTTCGGCTGGAGAAGGGGCATCTCTACATCGGCCAGGACACGCTGCCCGACGACACTCCCGGGAAGCTCGGACTGGGCCGCGCGGTCGACATGACCAAGGAGTGGTTCGTCGGCAAGACCGCACTCGAGCGCCTCGCCTCGATCCCGCCGGGCCGGCGCCTGATTGGCCTGACGTTCGACGGCGGGCCGCAGGACGCGACAGGGCTCCGTGGGATGCCGGTGACCGCCGGAGGCGACGTGGTTGGCCGCGTCACCTCGGCCGCGACCTCGCCGGCCCTCGGCCTCTCGATCGGGCTGGCGTGGATCCGAGCCGTCGACGGCGAGCCGCCGGCCGAGGGCCTTCGGGTCGGGAACTCGGTGGCCACGATCGCCCCGACCCCCTTCTACGACCCCCACGGGGATCGGCTGCGTGGTTGAGCTTTCGACGACCCTGCCGAGCATCACCGTCGTCCTGGCCTCGGCCGAGGCGTGCGAGCGGGTGAGCGCGCTCCCCGGCGCGTGTCCCGTCTCGCCCGTCGAGGTCGCGATCATGGGCGACGCGTCGATCACCGCCCTGCGGCAGGCCGTCGGGCGCGTGGACCCCGACGCGGTCGTGCGCGACGTCTCCGACGGCTGGGTCCTGCACTCGCTCGATGGCCCGGGCGCCCGAGACGCGCTCGCCCGCCTGTCCGAGCTCGAGCTGCCGACCTCCGGGTTCGTGCAGGGCGCGGTGGGCAGGATCGGTGTTCGAGTGCTGGTGGAGGGCGATCGCGTCGACCTGCTCGTGCCCTCGATGTTCGCCGCGCACCTCCGGGACCGGATCCAGGACGAGAGCCGGGAGCTGCTCGCATGAGTGAGCCGAAGAGGGCGGCCCGGTGACCGGCCTGCTCCGTACGACGACGTTCCTGGGCCGGTACGAGCTGAAGCCCCGCTACGACGTCGTGATCGTCGGCGGCGGCGCGAACGGGCTCTCGCTCGCGTACCACCTGGTCGAGGTCCACGGCGTCCGCGACGTTGCGGTCGTCGAACGCTCATACATCGGGTCGGGCGGCTCGGGTCGCAACACGCAGGTGCTGCGGGCCAACTACAACACGCCCGAGACCGTGCCCCTGTACAGGGCGAGCCTCGAGATGTACCGAACGCTGTCGCAGGAGCTCGGCTTCAACGTGCAGTTCAGCAACCATGGCGAGCTCGACCTGTGTCATAGCCACGACTCGCTGCAGGTCGAGCGCGAGAAGTCGCTGCTGAACCTCGCCCTCGGCGTCCGGACCGACATCCTGACCCCCGAGGAGGTCTCGAAGGTCTCGCCCCTCGTCGATCTCTCGGGCGGCGGCGAGCTCCCCGTCCTCGGTGCCTCGTACCATCCGCCGGGCTCGTTCGTGCGGCACGACGCCGTCGTGTGGGGCTATGCGGCGGCGGCGGGACGCCGGGGCGTCCACGTGCACCAGGGCGTGACGGTCACGGGGATCGACGTTCGGGACGGGCGGTGCGTGGGCGTTCGGACGGACGCCGGCGACATCTCGGCCGGCGACGTCGTGAGCGCGGCCGCGGGCAACACCAGCGTCGTGGCGGCGATGGCCGGGGTGCGCCTGCCGATCTCGACGTACGCGCTGCAGGCCTTCGTCACGGAGCCCTACCGGCCGGTGCTCAACGGGCTGGTGTCGTCGATGGACCTGTCCGTGTACGTCTCACAGACGGCGCGAGGAGAGCTTCTGGTCGGGGCCGAGGTGCTCCCCTACCCCACGTACTCGACGCGGTCGACCTTCGACTTCCTGTGCGAGGCCGCCAAGCGCACGATCCAGATCCTGCCGTTCGCGCGGACCGCGAGCGTGCTCCGTCAGTGGACGGGCCTGTGCGACATGACGCCGGACTCCTCGCCCATCCTGGGCGCCACCGGGGTCGAGCGCTTCTGGGTCATGGCGGGGATGGGGACCTGGGGGTTCAAGGGCGCCCCGATCTTCGGCAAGACGATGGCCGAGCTCGTCGCGACCGGCCGAACGCCCGAGCTCATCGCGCCGTTCGCCCCGACCAGGTTCCGCCAGGATCGGATGGTGCCCGACGCCGCCTCCGCCGGGACCCACTGATCCGCAGGATCAGGGTCCGGCGACCTGATCTGGCTCGCCGTCGAGCGCGGGCGGCCCGGCGGCCTCTTCCTCCTCGGGTTCACCCTTCAGCACCCCGAGGATCGCCGCCATCTCGGTGTCGCCGAGCGGCGCGTCGCGCCCGGTGCCCTTCGCGGCGGCCAGGAGCGTCCGCAGGTTGGTCTCGGCCATCTCGGCCCGCGCCTCGAGCTCCTTGACCCGGCCCGAGAGCTGCTGGGCGCGCCGCTCGGCCTCGTCGCGCGCCTCGCGTGACTCGCGCGCCTCCTCGCGCGCCGTGCGCAGCGCGCCGCGGAGTGTTCCCACCTCCCGGCCGAGATCGATCGTGCGCTCGACGACCTCGCGCCCGATCTCCGAGTAGGTCGCCCGGCCGCCGGAGGGCTGCTTGGGCTGCCGGGGCTCGCGCCGGGCCGCGCGCCGGGGCCTGGGCACCTGCTCTCGCTCGCCGGCCTCGATCGGGCGGTCGTCCAGGAGGCGGTACCGGCCGTCCACGGCCTCGAGCCGCCGTCTCGCCAACAGCGCCCGAACCGCCCGGGCGGCCGCCAACGGCTCATGCACCCCGATCTCGCGGCCCAGCTCGGACGGCGTCAGGTCGATGAGCTCCCCCGGGGTCGCGCGCGACGCCACCGCCGCCAGGAACGCATTCGCCCGCTGCAGGCTCTCCTCGTTCACGCAGCACATGGTGTCGGATTCGGCGGACATCCGCCACCCCCGGGCGGCGACTTGGACAAAGAGTGACAAAAGCGCGTCCCCGAGTTGACCGCGAGCCGAGCGCCGGTGTACAAATTCCTCGGTGCCGCTGGAGCCTTCGGGCTCCGGCGGCGCCACTCTTTCCGGCCCCGTTCCCAAGGAGCTCGTTGGCACCGGAGACGGACGCCCCGAACGGCCTGCCGCTCGCCGGCATCCGGGTCGCCGACTTCTCCCGGGTGCTGGCCGGCCCGCTCGCGACGATGCTGTTGGCCGATCTCGGCGCCGACGTCATCAAGGTCGAGCGCCCCGAGACCGGAGATGACACGCGGGGGTGGGGTCCGCCGTTCGTCGAGGGCGGCGACGCCGCATACTTCCTCTCGCTCAATCGCAACAAGCGGTCGGTGGCGCTCGACCTGTCGACGGACGAGGGTCGTTCGTCGGCGCGGAAGCTGTCCCTCGCCTCGGACGTCGTGGTGGAGAACTTCCGGCCGGGCCTCATGCAGCGGTTCGGCCTGGACCACGAGACCCTGTCGGCCGAACGGCCGGAAATCGTCTACTGCTCGCTGACCGCGTTCGGAGACCAGGCCGGGGCCCGGCCCGGCTACGACATCATCGTGCAGGCGCTGAGCGGCCTGATGAGCTTCACCGGCCATCCGGGCGGCGAGCCCACCAAGGTCGGCGTCGCGCTGCTCGACGTGATCTGCGGTCTCTACGCCGCGAACGCGATCCAGGCCGCCCTGCTGAGGCGTTCGTCCACCGGCCGCGGCGGACGCGTGACCGTGTCGCTGTTCGACGCGAGCGTCGCCGCGCTGGTGAACCAGGCCGCCAACTACCTGCTCGGCGGCCTCGTGCCCGGGCCCCTCGGCAACGCGCACCCGAACATCGTGCCCTACCAGTTGTTCGACGGCTCGGACCGCCCCTTCATCCTGGCGGCCGGCAACGACCGGCTGTTCGAGCGCACGTGCGAGGTGATCGGCAAACCGGAGCTCGCCACGGACCAGCGCTTCGTCACCAACGCCGACCGCGTTCGGCATCGGGAGGCGCTGATCCCGATCCTGGCCGAGGCGTTCGGGACCCGGACGGCCGACGAGTGGGTGGAGGCCCTCGAGGCCGCATCGGTGCCGTCCGCGCCGGTCCGAACCGTGGACGAGGTCTTCGCCTCGGCCGAGGGCGCGGCCGCCCTCCAGGAGGTCGACGATCCCGTCCGGGGACTGCTGCGTCTGGTGGCCGAACCCATCCACGTCGACGGCCGGGTGCCGCCCGTCCGGCTCCCCCCGCCACGCCTGGGCGAGCATACGGAGCAGGTGCTGTCCGAGATCGAACCCGGCGACTGAGCCCTTAGGCGGCTCGGCGGCGGACGAAGTCGCGCAGGACGAACGTCCCGAGCTCGGTGTCGTCCATCAGGAACACCCTGCCGGCGGTCAGTTCGGCCAGGCGCTCCATGAACGCGATCAGGCCCGGCGAGTCCTCGAGCATGAAAACGTTCAGGGTCACGCCCGCCTTGGCCAGGCGGGTCGCCTCGGCGAGCGTGAGCCTGATCGTCTTGGGGATCGGCGGCCACGAGAAGCGCGCCCGCGCGCCCTCCAGGTGCGCGGTCGGCTCGCCGTCGGTGACCATGATGACCTGGCGGGTCGCGTTCGGGTGCTCCGCGAGGAGCCGCCCGGCCAGGTTGAACGCGTGGTGCATGTTGGTTCCGTACACACGCTCCCAGCCCGAGGCCGCGAGGTCCTTCGGCTGCATCTGGCGCGCGTAGTCGCTGAACCCGATCAGGTACAGCGTGTCGTGGGGGTAGCGGCCCTCGATGAGCGCGTGCAGCGCGAGCGCCATCTTCTTGGCGTGCACGTCGTGTCCGCGCAGCGGCATCGAGAAGGACAGGTCCAGCAGGAGCGCGGTGGCCGCCTCCGTGCGCTGCTCGGCCTCGACGAGCTCGAGATCGTCGGGCCGAAGCCGAACGCGCTCGCCGGGCCCGCCCCGCAGCACCGCGTTGAACACGCTCCGCTGCACCGCGATCTGCCCGGCGTCGCCGAAGCGCCACGGCCGCGTGGCGCCCGTGGGTTCGGCCAGGCCGCCCGAGTCGCGGGCATCGTGCACGCCCTCCCGATCGCGGCGCAGCTCCTCGAACACCCGGACCAGCGCTCGCTCGCCGAGTTTGCGCGCGCCCTTGGGCGTGACCTCGAGCCGACCGTGGTCGCGGGTCACCAGCCCGGCGCGCTCCAGCGCGCGCTCGATGTCCTTCAGCCGACGAAGATCGACCACCGCGTCCTCGCCGAGCGCCCTGCGGAGCGCCTCCTCGTCCACGTCGTCGATCGAGGCGCCCGGGTAGTCGCCGCGCAGCGAGCGGTCGAGCTCCTCCAGGTCGTGCAGGCGTTCCATCGCGTCGATCGTGGCCGACAGCGGCATCTGCTCCTCGCCGCCGCCCATCATCGGGTCGCCCCAGGGCATCTCCGGGAACGCGCCGGCAAGGTTCGAGCCCAGCCGGTCGACCTCGAACGCGAGGTCCATATCCTGCAGGACCTGTTCGGCCAGGGCCTGGAGCTCGGCGCGCTCCTCGGGCGACATCGACGCGAGCAGCCGCGACATCGCGGCCATCCGGGCGGCCATCTGCTCCAGTAGCTCGTCCAGCGTCCGGGGATTGCCGGGGAAGAACTCGCCGTGGCGTTGCATGAAGCCCTCGAAGTCGTAGGGCTCGCCGCGGTCACGGCGCTCGATCATGTCGTTCAGCTCGGCCAGCATGTCACGGAAACGGGCCATGTCCTCCGGCGACATCGAGCGGAGACCCTCGGCCATCGTTCGGAAGTAGGCGCCCATCACCTGCTCGCGCAGGTGCTCCATCAGCTCGTCGAACAGGCTGTGCGCCTCCGGGTCGACGAACCGGTAGTCGTTCAGCTCGCCGATCCGCCCGGGGACATCGGGCGGCAGGGCGTCCAGGAACGCCTCGCGCATGCGCGCGTCGTCCTCGGCCCGGAACGACAGGGCCGAGCGCTCACGGTCGACGATGTCGTCGAGCCTCTCGCGGATCTCCTCGAGCGGCCCGGCCAGGTCCAGGTTGTCCTGCTCGCGAGCCCGGCGCTCGCGCAGGCGGGCACGCAAGGCATCCAGGCCGCTGAAGCTCCCCCGCATCCCGCGGCGCAGCAGCCGCGACACCGCGCCCTCGGCGCCGAGCCCGGAAAGCATGTCGTCGGAGAGCTCGTCGAGCAGGTCCCCGGCGGACACCTCGGGACCGAACGGGTCCTGCGTGTCGTCCCAGCGAGAGTAGCGGGCCCGAACCACCCGACCAGCCTAACGCCCCGAAGGGACGAGGCCTTCCGGGATCATCCTTCGTCCGGATACGGCGCCGGCTGTGCGGGGCCGGGCAGGAGCCATTCGGTCCCCCTGTCGTTCGAACTCGGCGCCCCGCCGAGCAGCGCCCGCGTCATCAAGCTCTCCTCGGCCAGCAGCTCGTTCAGGGCGAGCGTCAGGTGCCGATCCGTCACGACCGGGGGCCCGTCGCCGCCCCTCTCCAGCGCGGACAGCAGCGAGGCCTTGCGGACCAGCTCCTTCACGAACGACGCCGTCACCCCGGTGGTCCGGCGCACGATCGCGTCGGGATCCGAGATGCGGAGCTCGAGGTCCCGCCCGTAGAGCTCCAGGAGGCGGCGGCGACCGTCGTCGTCGGGCAGTGGGATCTCGAGCGCGAGGTCCACGCGACCCGGACGGGCCGCGAGTGCGGGCTCGAGAAGGTCCGCGCGGTTGGTCGTCAGCAGGAACGCGACGTCCGCGTCCTCGTCGATCCCGTCCATCTGATTGAGGACGTCGAACAGGAGCGGGTTCGTGTCGACGTAGCCGCGATGTTGCGCGATCAGATCCACGTCCTCCAGGACGACGATCGACGGCTGCAGCATCCTTGCCAGGGCGCAGGCGGGCCGGATCATCCCGAGTCCCCCACCCGTGAGCACCACGACGGTGTGATCGGCCGAACGACCCGCGACGTACCGCACGGTGAGCGTCTTGCCCGTCCCGGGCGGTCCGTGCAGCAGCAGGCCGCGCTTCACGTGCTGACCGCCCGCGCGCAGTCGGTCCCGCTGCTCGGCGATGCCGAACACCTGTCGCTCCACCCGATCCAGTAGCCCGTCCGGCATCACGATCGCGTCGCGCCCGACGTTCGGGCGCGCGTGGAAGACGATGGGACCGACGCCCATGTGCCCCATGTGGGTCTCGCCGAACGAGATCATCTGTCCCCGGAACACGTTGAGCTCGACCATCAGCCGTCGGAGCTCGCCGAGCATCGCGCGGGCGTGCTCGCGATCCGCGCACACGATCTCGAGGGTCACGTCCGAGTGGCCCGACTGCTCGTCGGCGGCCCGCACGAGCGCCGCCACCCTGGTCCCGTGATCCTCGATCAGGTACAGGCCGAATGCGACACACGCCAGCGTGACGTCGGGGCCGATCGGCAGGTTGACGAGGTCGACCGAGCCGATGCCGACGCCGGCGTGGTGGGCCGTCGCGACCAGGTCCGACAGCGACATCCACCGTCGCTGCTGTCCCGACAGGCCGATCAGTTCGGAGGTTCGGCCGCCGCTCTCGAGGTAGGCGTCGAGCGCCACCTGCAGGTTGGCGTGGTCGTAGGCGGCGTACCCCTCGGACACGACCGGCAGGACGGAGGCGTCGGCGCCCAGGTGTTCGTCGAGCAGGTCTCGGATCGGCGACGCCATCGTGCCCCCCGCCGCCTGCGTCATGGAGCTCAGGAACCGGGTGAAGGTGTCGGCGAACTGGGCGAGCTCCTCGTCCACGCCCCGAGCGTATCCCCTCAGCCGATGCCGAGGCCCGTCATGATCGCGCGCAGCGACAGCCCGAAGGAGATGAACGCGGCCATCGCGAACGGCGCCCACGGCCTGGACGAGAACGCCTCCTCGCGGGCCAGGGCATGTGCGATCGCAAAGATCACCAGCGGCCCGAACCCGTAGACGTAGTGCAGCCAGGTGGTGGGCCGCTTGCCGGCGATCACCAGGATCACCCCGATCAGCACCTGGACGATCGCGATCACCTGCGCGGCGGTCAGCCACCGCCAGAACCAGTCGCCCGCGGCTCGCCGCGAGATCCACAGGATCAGGCCGAACACCCACCCGATCGTGAAGATTCCGACCACGACGAACCCGACGACTTCGTGGATCCCGGTCACAGCGGGCGAATCCTACGGGTCCGGCCGAACGGTTACTCGCTCGGGTCGGCCGAACGGTAGCGGCTCGAGCCCGCGCGCGCGGCCGTGTCCTTGTTCAGGCGCCGCGACAGGTGCAGGCCCTCGAGCGCGAACTCGAGCGCCGAGGCGGCCACGCCCGGGGACTCCTCCTCGACGCCCAGCCGGCCGAGCAGCTTGGACAGCCCCGGGAGCTCGCCGAACTGCGCGAGCAGGTCGGTCGCCGGGAGCAGGTCCGAGGTCTCGGCCTCGAACCCCTGGGCGAACCGCGACAGGATCGGCTGGAAGTCGAACCCGGACAGCCGGCGGCGGAACACCTGGAGCTCGGCGGTCTTGAGCGCGCGCGATAGGATCTCCTCCTCGCGGCCCTCCTCGATCGTGTCGAACTCCACCCGCCCGAGCCCGGCCTCCACCACGGCGGGCAGGTCGCACACGCGCGGCACCGCCTCCGGCTCGTCGGTTCGTGCCGCGCGCCGGACCGCGGCCGCCGACAGCGTCTCGAGGTTCCCGATCGAATACCGCACGCTCACGCCGCTGCGGTGGTTCACGTGGGGCGAGCGCCGGAGCTCGGCCGTGAACGCCGCCAGGATCTCCTCGAGGTAGACCGGCACGCGCAGCGGGACGTCGCCGGCCGCCGGGCGCGCCTCCTGCTCCATGATCGCGATCTCGTCCTCGAGCGACTCCGGGTAGTGCGTACGTACCTGCGTGCCGAACCGGTCCTTCAGCGGCGAGACGATCCGGCCGCGGTGCGTGTAGTCGTCGGGGTTCGCCGTGGCGACCAGCAGCAGGTCCAGCGGGAGCCGGATCCGGTACCCGCGGATCTGCACGTCGCGCTCCTCCAGGATGTTGAACAGGGCGACCTGGATGCGCTCGGGCAGGTCGGGGAGCTCGTTGATCGCGACGATGCCGCGGTTGGTCCTGGGGATCATTCCGTAGTGGATCGTGAGCTCGTCGGCCAAGTAGCGGCCTTCGGCGACGCGGATCGGGTCCACGTCGCCGATCAGATCCGCCACGCTGGTATCCGGGGTCGCGAGCTTCTCGGCATAGCGGTCCGCGCGGTCGATCCACCGGATCGGTGTCTCGTCGCCGCGTTCGGCCACGAGCGACCGGCAGGCCGCGCAGATCGGGCGATACGGGTGGTCGTTCACCTCGCAGCCGACGATCGCGGGAGCCTGCTCGTCCAGGAGCTCGACCATCTGCCGTATCAGGCGGGTCTTGGCCTGCCCCCGCTCGCCGAGCATCACGAGGTCGTGGCCGGCCAGGATCCCGCGTTCGAGCACCGGCAGCACCGAGTCGCCGAACCCGACGACCTCCGGGAAGAGCGGCGCGGCCACGCCCAGGCGTTCGAGCAGGTTGGCGCGCAGCTCCTCCTTCACGGTGCGGTCGGGGTACCCCGCCGCCCGGAGTTCGCCGATCGTCGTCGCCGCGGGCATGCCCACCCAGCCTACCGGCTCGTCGCCGAAGGCTCGGAGCTACCCGGCCAAGCCTCCGCCGACGTACTCGCCGCCGTACCGGCGCTGGGCGAGCCGGCGGCCGATCTCGGCCGACAGGATCAGGAGCAGCGACCCGACGAACACCACCGAGGACACCGCGATCAGCTGCGGCAGCAGCCGCGGGACCCGGAGCTGGGCGAACAGGTAGACCGGCCAGGTCTGCTGCGTACCCGCCAGGAACGACGCGATCGCGAACTCGTCGAACGAGAGCGTGAAGGCGACCAGGAACGCCGAGATCAGGGCGGGCATCAGCAGCGGCAGCGTCACGCGTCGGAATGTCTCGCGAGGATTGGCCCCCAGGTCCTTGGCCGCCTCGTCCAGGGAGACGCTCAGGCGTTCGAGCAGCGGCAGGATCGTCAGGATCGTGTACGGCAGGGCGACCACGACGTGTCCGATGACGACCGAATGCAGGCCGAGCCCGAAGTACACGCCGAAGGTCTCCGTCAGCACCTTGTCCACGAGCGTGAAGATCAGCAGCAGCGAGATCCCGAACACGAGGTACGGGATCACGAGCGGCGAGAAGACCAGGGCCGAGACGATCGGCTTGCCGAAGAAGCGGCGCCGGATCAGCGCGAACGACGTCATCACGCCGAGCGCCACCGCGATCAGGCTCGAGACGGTCGCGACGACCACGCTGCGGCCGAGGGCGGTGATGAGGACGTTGTTGGACAGGACGTCCCGGTACCAGTGCGTCGTGAGACCCGACAGCGGGAACGACGGGTCGCCGTCGTTGAACGAGAACAACGCGAGCACGGCGATCGGCAGGTACAGGAACACGACGAGCAGCCAGAAGAACGCCGTGAGCAGGAAGCGTCCGGTCCTGGAGGTCGCGATCTCCATCAGTCGGCCGCCACCGAACGCACCTGTACGAACCGGCCGAAGATCAGCATCAGGCCCGCCACGACCAGCAGCAGGAACATCGCGAGGACCGAACCCGTCTGCCAGTCGAGCCCGCGGGTGAACAGGTCCTGGATCGCGTTGCCGTACATGTACCCGCTCGTGCCGCCCACCAGCAGCGGTGTGACGAACTCCCCGATCGTCGGGACGAAGACGAACACAAAGCCGGCGACGAGGCCGGGCAGGCTGAGCGGCAGCGTGACGCGCCAGAACGTCCGCAGGCGGCTGCAGCCCAGGTCGCTCGCGGCCTCGAGCAGACTCCGGTCCAGGTTTTCCAGGCTGACGAAGATCGGCAGCGCCACGAACGGGATCCAGGCGTAGGCCAGGACCAGCATGACCGTGAACCGGCTGTACAGGAGCCACTCGATCGGGTGGTTGGCCGAGCGCAGGTGCAGGGATTCGAGCAGCGAGTTGACGACGCCTCGGTCGCCGAGCATGACCTTCCACGCCAGCACGCGCAGCAGGAAACTCGTCAGGAACGGGACGATGATCACGAGCAGCAGCACGTACTTGAGCTTGCGGACGACCAGCGCGAGGAAGTAGCCGATCGGGTACGCGAGCAGCACGACCGCGACCGAGACCGTGAGCGACATCCGCACCGACTTCCAGAACAGCCCCAGATAGACCGAGCCCCCGCCGAGGAAGCGGCTCCAGTCGTCCAGGGAGATCACGCCGGTGTCGGTGGGGAACAGCTTGATCCCGCCCACGCTATAGAGCGCGACGTAGACGACCGGCGCGACGAAGAACAGCAGCAGCCAGAGCATCGGTGCCGACAGCAGGCCCGCGGTCACGCCTCGGTCGCGCCGCCGCCACTTCGTGGCGGAGGCGACGGCCTCGCTCGTCGCCACGTGTCCGCTACCGACGGAGGGTGGCTCGCCTGCTCAGGCGGAGGTCACCTCGGTCCAGTACTGCTGGTAGACGTCGCGCCGCGGGATGTACGACTCGGGGATCGTCCGGGGCGGATCCAGCACGGTGGGGTCGTCGAGCCCGAGGGCCTGCACGACGCCGGGCGACACGACCGAAAGGTCGGCCATGGTGTTCGTGTGGCCGTAGTAGTACCAAGCCATCAGGAACTCGGCCGCCTTCTTGCTCGCCCACGAGTTCACGTAGTCGTGCGCGTGGAAGTAGTTCTGCGTGTCCTTGGCCAGGCCCATCCCGCAGACCCAGGAGACCCGTCCCTCCTTTGGCTCCATGTAGAGGTAGTTCATGCCGGCGGCGTCGGCGTATCCGACGGTGTCCGGCCACGAGTAGCCGATCCAGACCTCCTCCTTCTTGAAGGACAACCAGAAGTCGTAGGACTGGTTCCACAGGAACTTGACCAGATGCTTCTTGGAGATCAGGAAGTCGCGGGTCTCGGCGAGCTCGTCGTCGGTCATGTTGAAGGGGTCGGACACGCCGAGGAACAGGCCGCCGATGTACATCATGTTCGACGTGTCGACCCACGAGATCTTCCCCGCGTACCGGTCGTCGAACAGGATGCCGAACGTTTCCTCCTGCACGTCCACGTGGTCCGTGTTCACGAGCGGCGCGATGAACCCCCAGTCGAGCGGGATGAAGTACTGCTGCCCCTCCACCACGCCGGACTCCATCAGCTTGGGGTTCAGCTGGCTGTAGTTCGGGATGAGCGAGGTGTCCCACGGCTGCATCGCGCCGAGGTCGACCCAGTCCTTGTACTTGTAGCCGCAGGGGTGCACGACGTCGAAGTTCACGGTGCCGGCGACCGCCTTGGTGTAGCCCTGGTCGTCGTTCTCGAACAGGATGAACTTCGGAGTATCTCCCGTCTCGTCGGCGTACTCCTGCCACAGAGACGCCCGCTCCTTGTTCGGGTAGTAGTCGCCGTTGCCGTACCCGGACCAGTCGAAGACCGCCAGGTCGCCCGGCTCCTGCTCGATCGGCGGATGTTGCGCGGTTCCGCCGCTGGTCCCGGTCGCCGCCCCGCCGGCGTCCTCCGCCTTCTTGCAAGCCGCTAGCACGGCCGCGCCGAGCGTCGTGGTCCCGGCCATGCGCATGAACCCGCGTCGGTTCAACCGCTCGGCAAACATGCGGTCGGTCTCGGACACTGCGCCCCCCCTCATCCGGCTGAAAATGACCCCGTATCATGCGCCGAACGCCGGAAGGGTGCCACTTTCGCGGAAGGGCAACCGTGGGACGTCGGATCGCCGCATTCATGGTCGTCGCGGGCCTGCTCGTGGCCTGCGCATCGGATCCAACCGTGTCGGTTCCCCCGCCCGCCGACGAGGGCACACCGGTCGTGGGCACCGAGCCGATCCCGCCGGCGGCGCTCCCGGGCCGCGCGGCCGCACCCGTAACGCTCGACGCCGGCGCGCTCGCCCTCGATGCCGTCGACGTCTCGAGCCTGGAGACCCTCCTGCAGGACGCGGGGTTCGTGGCCGGCACCCAGCGGCAGTTCAGCCGGACGCGCGGGGGTCGCCGGCGGATCGTGGCGCGCGTGCTGACGTTCGAGACGCGCGAGGGAGCCCAGCGGTACCTGACGTGGCTCCGAGGCAACGTGGCCGACGTCATCGGCAAGGCCGAGCCGAACGACGAGCTCGAGGCCCCGGCCGGCGGCACGGTGTTCGAGCACGAGCCGAACCCGTGCTGCCACAGCGAGACGCGCGTCTTCCTCGCGATGTGGAGCCGCGGCCGGAACGTGCTCACGCTGGTGATGGACGGGCCGGCCGCGCGCGCCCCGGCCATCCCCGAGCTCGTGTCCCAACTCGACGCGGCGGTCTGAGCATGCCCGGCCTCGACGCGTTCGAGACGCTGGCGGAGGGCCTCGACCATCCCGAGGGCATCGCGGCGGGACCCGACGGCAAGCTGTACGCGGGCGGCGAGGCCGGCCAGATCTACCGGATCGCCGAGGGCGGCGCCGTCCAGCAGGTGGCATCGACCGAGGGCTTCATCTACGGCGTGACGATCGACGCCGCCGGCAACGTCTTCGCGTGCGACTTCGGCAACGCCTGCGTGACGCGGATCTCGGGCGCCGGCGAGGTGTCCACGTATTCGACCGGCGCGGCCGAGCGCCCGATGCGCGTGCCGAACTTCTCCGCGTTCGACGACGGGGGGAACCTGTACGTCACGGACTCGGGCGAGTGGGGCAGGGACGACGGCCTCGTCTACCGCATCGCGCCGGGCGGCGGGACGACCGTGTGGACGGAACGGTCGCCGCGGTTCCCGAACGGCTGCTGCCTGTCCGCCGACGGCGCCGCCCTGCTCGTCGTCGAGTCCCGCGGCCGAACGATCGTGCGCATCCCGATCGAGGACGACCGGAGTGCGGGCGAACCTGCGCCGCTGGTCGACCTGTCGGGCTCCCAGCCCGACGGGATCGCGCTCGCCGAGGACGGGACGATGTTCGTAGGCTGCTACCGGCCCGACCGGCTGTACCGCATCGCGCCGGACGGGGCAGTGGAGATCTTCGCCGAGGACCCCGACGGCGTGGTCCTGAACCAGCCGGCCAACGTCGCGTTCTTCGGCACCGGCTGTGACCGGCTCGCCGTGTCGAGCCTGGGCGGGTGGACGGTGATGGCCGTCCCGGCCGGGACCAGAGGGCTCGCGCTCCGCTACCCCGAGCTGTGATCGAGCGGCACCTCGGCCATGAGCGCCAGGTTGTTTCCGTCCGGGTCGCGGAAGAAGGCCATGCGGAGCTCGACGTCTTCCATCCGGGCCACGACATGGGGCGTGTCGAGGAACTCGACGCCACGCTGCACGAGCGTGTCGTACCCCTCGTCCACGTCGTCGACCGTGAAGTAGAGCGCCACCCGGGATCGGAAGTCCTCCGACTCGGGGGCGCCCAGGTACAGCCGAACGCCGTCGCAGTCGAAGAAGGCCATCGGCTGGCCCGGGACCCGGAACAGGAAACGGCACGCCGAGTACGTCTCGGTAGAACTCGATCGCGCGGTCGACGTCGCTCACGCTCACGTGGATCTGTCCGATCCGTGCCAACCCGTCGAACCCCATCTCGAATCCCCTCCTTACATCCGGGCAGCGAGTAGCGCGGCCGCGAACAGCGGAACGGCTACCGACAGCCATCGGAGCGCTCTCTCGGGGGCGGCCAGGAGGGAGGACGCGTCGATCGGCTCACGCCTGCCCTCGGTGGTCACCACCTCGCCGGTCACGGTCGCGACCTTCCGGCGCAGCCGACGGACCGGCGTGGAGAGCACGCGCTGCGCGGCCGAGAGCGCGGCGCACGCCCCGGCCACGAGGACCGCCTCGGCGTGGATCGTGGCCGTCTGGGCGAAGTAGGCGGTCAGCGCCGGGAAGGCCCCCCACCCGAGCGCGAACCACAGGTCCGAGTGGAACGCGCCGCCGAACAGCTCCAGGTTGTAGGCCACGACCAGGAACCCCCCGACCGCGATGAACGCCCACAACCACGGGGAAACCACGATCGCCCCGTGGATCCCGAGCGCGAACGCGCCGGCCAGCCCGATCACCGCGATCGCGGACAGGACACCGTCGGGGATCCGCGTTCGGAGCGGGCGCCCGTTGAGCTCATCCAGCGCGTGCGCCGCCAGGCCCATCGCGAAGAAGAACGCCAGCGCAGTCTCGAACAGCCAGCCGAAGTTCACGACCGGCGCGATGCACGCCCCGATGACCACGTACGACAGGTGCCACAGCGTGTACGGCGGGTGCAGCAGCGACCAGTAGTCGCGCCAGCCGCCCGATTCGAGCGCATAGAACGCAGGCCGATCGGTGGGCTCAGCCATCGGGTTCGGCCAGGTCTGCCGTCTCGTCGGCGAGGACGGGGGTCGCCTTCACGGCCCACGTGCCGACCGCGACGCCGTTGCTGAGGAGCTTCGTCTTGACCCGTCGCATCCCGGCCTCCTGCCACCATCGGACCTGGACCGGGAGCGGGTACCTGGTGACGAACTCGGAGATGCTCCGGGCGAGGAACCGGCCGGTCCGGTACCACTCGCTCGAGACCGCCCGCCCGAGGTACGGCATCGCGCCGCGCGTGTAGGCCGACCACCCGGCTCGCGCCCAGGGCTCGGCCGGGACGTGGAACTCGAGCGATGCCATCACGCCGCCGGGCCGAAGGACGCGCACGAGCTCGGCGACGGTCGCGCCGGGGTCGTCCACGTACCGCAACAGGTAGGTGAACGTCACCGCGTCGAAGATCCGGTCGGCGAACGGCAGCGATTGTGCCTGCCCGAGCGTGAACCGGATGCGGTCCTCGAGCCCGCGGTCGCGGACCGCCGCCTGCCCCCTGGTCACCATCTGCGCGCTCTGATCGAGCCCGAGCACCCGCAGGTTCTTCCGGGCGAGCTCGCGCGCGACCAGTCCCGTTCCGGTCGCGACGTCGAGCACCCACGCGCCGGGGATCGCGTTGACCTTCGAGACCAGGAACCTGCGCCAGCGCGGGTCCTGCCCGAACGAGAGGACCGCGCCCATCCGGTCGTACTCGGGCGCGATGCCGGCGAACAGCCGCTTCGCGTGGCGCGTGCGCTCGGGATCCATCAGCGGGACTCCTCGATCACGCCGGGAAGCTCGGCGATCGTCTCGAGCACGAAGTCCGGCGGCTGCTCCGTCACCTTGTCGAGGTCGCCCGGCAGGAACTTGCCGGTCTTCACGAGCGCCCCGCGGATACCGAGCACCTGTGCGCCGCGGACGTCGTTCACGATGTCGTCGCCCACCATCACCGCCCGTTCGGCCGGCACGCCGAGCATCGCGAGGGCCGACTCGAAGTACGGGCCGGTCGGCTTCCCGCAGATCACCGCCTCGCGGCCCGTCGCCTCCTCGAGCCCGGAGATGTAGGCGCCCGCGTCGAGCTCGAGCCCCTCGTTCGTGAGCCAGTACAGGTTCCGGTGCATCCCGACCAGCGCGGCGCCGTCGATCAGCCGTCGGAAGACCCGGTTCATCATCGGGTACGAGAATCCGTCGTATGCGCCGCCGAGCACGATGACCTCGGCGTCCTCCACGCGGCCGAGCTCGACCCCGTCGAGGTCGTCGCTCGCGTTGCCGTCCGAGAGGACGAAGCAGGGCTGGCCGGCGTGGTGGGTGCGCAGGTATTCGGCCGTCGCGACGACCGCGGTGACGAGCTCGTCGTCAGCGACGTCGAAGCCGGCGCCGCGGAGGGTCTCGGCGAGGTCGGACCGGGTCTTGGTCGTCGTGTTCGTGATCAGGCGGAACGGCACGTCGTTCGAGCGCATCCACCCGAGGGCCTCGATGCCACCGGGCAGCGGCTCCCACGAGACCGCGAGGACGCCGTCGATGTCGAGCAGGACGCCGTCGATCTCCGTCACGCGCGGAGTCTAGCCGCGGGAGGCGCCGACCTCGCCGACGGGGAAACGCGACGGGCGGCCGCGCAACCACTCCTGGTACGGGGCGATGAAGCGGTAGCGAGGCGGCAGCAGCGGGCGCAGCAGCCTGGTCGCGGCGAACGTCGCCCGCATCGCCTGCCGCCGCGCCGGACCCACCTCGACGCGGTAGACGCGCCGGAGCTCGGGTGGCAGCGTTGCGAACGCGAGGCGCGAGACCCCCTTCAGGATCGGACGCCATTGGGCCTCGGGCGGCGGGTCGTGGAACAGCGCCGCCACCCGCAGGGCCGCGTCGGTGGACCGCGGGATCCCGGACCGGTACACGTCCCGGAGGTGGTCGCGCAGCTCGGCGACGGTGAGCGGGATCCGCTCGCGTGGGATCCGAACCATCTCGGCCACGAGCATCTGCTCCTCGTGGAACCGCTGACGGCCGCGCGCGTCCAGCCGGCCGACCGTGAGCGCCTCGTACAGCAGCGCGCTCTCGACCAGGCAGGCGTGCACGTACAGCAGCAGATCGGGATCGAGCCCGTCGTAGGGCAACCCGGTCACCGGATCGATCCCCTTCACCCGGGCGTGCACGTCGTTGATGCGTTCGGCCGCGGCGTCGGCCTGGGCCCTGGAGCCGAACGTGATCGTGTAGGTGAGCATCAGTGTCCTCTGCAACCGCCGCCACGGGTTCCGCTCGTAGAACCCGGTCTCGCGCGCGCCGGCGATCACGAGCGGGTGCGCCGCCTGCATGAGCACCGCGCGCGCCCCGCCGAACAGCACCGTGACCTCCCGGTGTACCTGCCACGAGGCGCTGTCGGGGCCGAAGTACCCGAGATCGGCCATCGCTTCCAAGCGTATGCCGACCTCGGAGCTAGGGACCGGTGACGCCGGTGATGCGCCGGAGCTCCCGAGCTACGGGTTCGGCGGCCAGGACCACCAGGTGGTTGCGCGCCCGAGACCCGCCGACGTACAGGTACTGGCGAAGGTCCTCCAGGTGCTTGTCGCCGAGCTCGGCCAGGATCACCACCGGCCGCTCGAGCCCCTTGAATGCGTGGACGCTCGTCGCCAGGACCGTGCCGGCCTCGACGGTCTCGGACAGCCGGAAGCCGTCGACCGAACCCCTGCGCCGCAGCGCGCTCTTGTCGGTCCCCGAGGGCGTGAGCACGACGATGTCCTCCAGCGGCACGTGCTCCTCGTCCACCAGGTTCCGCAGTACGACCAACAGGAGGTGCGCGAGGCCCTCGTCCTCCTCGTAGCCGAGGATCTCGACCGCCTCCCCCTCAGGTCCCCGGGCGATCGGTTCCTGCTCGCCCCGATAGAAGACCGAGACGAACTCGCCGATCTGCTTGGTGTTGCGGAGGTTCGTGCCGATCGGCCCGACCACGTCTTCTCGCTCCACCGGAAGTTCCCCGCCGTACAGGTTCTGGTTGTCGTCGGCGAACACGTACAGCGGTCCGTCGTCGGGATCGGCGTGCAAAGACAGGAGCGCCGGCCACCACCAGGCCCGGAAGTCCTGGCCCTCGTCCACGACGATCGCGTCGTACCGTGCCCCGAGTCGGACGGCCGCCTCCGCGAGCGCCTCGGGCAGCCGGTGCTCGAAGTACGCCGACCCGGGCTCGGCGTCCTCGGCGGGAAGATCGATCCCAGCCTCCGTCGCCATCCGAACGCAGAGCTCGTGGAACGTGAACACGTCGATGCCCTCGACGCCGCGAACGGATTCGGACAGGTGGTCGCCCAGCCGACGGTTGAAGCATGTGAGCAGCGTTCGGCGCCCGCCGGCAGCGACCTGTTTCGCGACCGAGATCGCGAGCAGGGTCTTGC
This sequence comes from Actinomycetota bacterium, assembly GCA_046731295.1. Lineage (GTDB taxonomy): Bacteria > Actinomycetota > UBA4738 > UBA4738 > HRBIN12 > DASSJM01. Next base: position 531 of record JBKPKU010000062.1, on the reverse strand, counting down.
CGCTGCCGGCGGGACCGGTCACCGCCGCGCGCCTCCGATGCAGGACGAACGACAGGACCCACGCCTGGTCGTTCGTGAGCTCGACGATCTTTCGGTCCTCTTCGTCGAACCGGAGTTTGAGCGGCGTCCGTATCTCGACGCGGAAGCCGAACGCCGACGCGACGGCGTCCATCCCCTCGGCGCCGAACCTCCGACCCGCCCGCCGCCACGTCTTCATGACCTCGGGGACGCGGGTCTCGAGGCTGCCGAGGTCGTCGCGATCGATCACGATCGTGGTCGGGGCGCCCGGATGGGCCTCGTGCTCGTAGCGGCCGTCGGGGAACGCGACGCCGAACCCGTAGCTCGGCCGCCAGCGCTCCCACCCCGGCTGGCCCTCGAGGATCCGAACGAGCGAGTGCATTCCGTCCTGCGCCTGATGGAACGGGTCCTCGTCCAGGACATGCGTGCCCGAATGGCCGGTCTGCGTCCACCGCTTGGTGCGCGGGTCGAACTCGATCCGGCCGCCCTTGACCTCGAGCGCGAGGAGCCCGA
>JBKPKU010000061.1:0-2051 GCA_046731295.1 Actinomycetota bacterium | reverse complement strand
TGACAGAGGTCAAGGGACTTCTCGGGACGAAGCTGGGCATGACCCAGATCTTCGACGACACGCGCGCGATCCCGGTCACGGTCATCAAGGCCGGGCCGTGCTTCGTCACGCAGGTCAAGACCGAGGACAAGGACGGGTACGCGGCCATCCAGCTCGCGTTCGGTCCGGCCCGCCACGGCGGCCTGAACAAGCCCGAGCAGGGCCACGTCGACAAGCACGGCGGCCAGGCCGGCCGTCACCTGGTCGAGATCCGCACCGACGACGCCGCGAACTACCAGCCCGGGCAGGAGCTGCGGGCGGACCTGTTCGAGGCCGGCGAGCTTGCCGACGTCGTCGGCGTGTCCAAGGGCAAGGGGTTCGCCGGCGTGATGAAGCGTCACGGGTTCGGCGGACTGTCCAGCAGCCACGGCACCGAGCGCAAGCACCGCTCGCCCGGCGCGATCGGGGCGTGCGCCACGCCGTCGCGCGTCTTCAAGGGCATGCCGATGGCCGGCCAGATGGGCAACGAGCGCGTGACCGTGCTGAATCTCGAGGTCGTCCGCGCCGACGCCGAGCGCAACCTGCTGCTCATCAAGGGCGCGATCCCCGGTCCCGAGGGCGGCCTGGTGATGGTGCGCTCCGCCGTGAAGACCCCGGCCACGAAGGGCGGCCGCTGATGGCGAAGGTCGACGTGGTCTCGGCGGCCGGCAAGAAGGTCGGCACACGCGATCTGTCCGCCGACGTGTTCGAGGCGGCGGTGAACGTCCCCCTGATGCATCAGGTGGTCGTGGCCGGCATGGCCGCGACGCGCCGCGGGACGCACGCGACCAAGACGCGTGGCGAGGTCTCGGGCGGCGGCCGCAAGCCCTGGCGTCAGAAGGGGACCGGCCGTGCAAGACAGGGTTCGAACCGCGCGCCCCAGTGGGTGGGCGGTGGCGTCGTGCACGGCCCGCACCCACGAGACCACGAGATGCGCGTCAACAAGAAGATGCGGCGCGGCGCGCTGCACTCGGCCCTCACGGACGCCCTCGCGAGCGGCAAGCTCGCGGTGGTCCAGGATCTGGCGTTCGACGAGCCCAAGACCAAGCGTGCGACCGAGGTGCTGGACGCGCTCGAGCTCGATGGGAAGGTCCTGCTGGTCCTGCCCTCGCCGAGCGAGACCGGCGCGGTCGAGAAGTCGTTCCGCAACATCCGCGGCGTCCGCGTCACCTATGCCCGCAGCCTGGCGGTCTACGAGGTCCTCGGCGCCGACAAGGTCGTCTTGACGGCGGGAGCCCTCGACGTCCTCGAAGGCCGTTCCGACGAGGAGGCTTCGGCCGAGGACGTGGCAGACGAGGGATCTTCCGACGCCGACACCGAGGGCGCGGACGCGGGATCGGCCGGCGGCCCGTCTCCGGAACAGAGCGAGCGGAGTACGAACGCCACCGGAGACGATCCGACGGACGAGCCCGTGGACGCGACCCCCGAGGGGAGTGAGGGCGAGTGAAGACGCCGAGAGACGTCATCATCCGGCCGGTCGTGAGCGAGAAGTCCTACGCGGGGCTCGAGCAGAACACGTACACGTTCCTCGTCGACCCGCGGGCGAACAAGACCGAGATCAAGGAGGCGGTCCAGGCAATCTGGAACGTCCAGGTGACCTCGGTTCGCACGCTGAACCGCACCGGCAAGGTCAAGCGCCGCCGGTACACGCTCGGCAAGCGAGCCGACCAGAAGCGCGCGATCGTCAAGCTCGCCGAGGGCGACAGCATCGAGATCTTCGAGACAGGGAAGTAGCGAGATGGCCGTTCGAAAGTACAAACCGACGACGCCGGGACGACGCGGCGCCAGCGTGTCCTCCTTCGACGAGGTCACGCGGTCCAAGCCCGAGCGCTCGCTCGTCGCCAAGGGCCGCAACCGCGCGGGCCGCAACACCCAGGGCCGCGTGACCACGCGGCACCAGGGTGGCGGCAACAAGCGCCGGTACCGCGTGATCGACTTCCGACGCGAGAAAGACGGGGTGCCCGCGAAGGTGGCGCACATCGAGTACGACCCGAACCGGACCGCGCGGATCGCGCTGCTGCACTACGCCGACG